>RGPR01000100.1 GCA_010030245.1 Gammaproteobacteria bacterium | reverse complement strand
GGGGGTAGGTATATGCTAACTGCACTGAGTACGATTAAACTAATCAATGCTACAACAGCAATTAATGGCACTATTACGTATCCATTACCATTTCTTTCACTATTGGAAAGCCAATTAGATTGTTCTTTATCAGTTGGGCACATGAAATCAAATAGGTTACTTTGATAGAAATTCATAATTTTAGACCTATCATCAGAAGGTATCAAATAATGTCGTGGATTTGTACGTATAATGAATTCTACTGCTATAGCAACCAAGGGCATGGCTATCATCACTAGCGGTAACGCAAAGGTTGATATGGGAACAAAAAAAGCAGTAATTGTTATAGCGATTGTAAATAGAACACCAGCCAAAAATGAAAGCACATGGGTAGCGTATATCCCCCAGGCGATTGCTTGCGCGATTTTATCATTTGTTTTTAATATACTTTTTTGATCCGGTTGATGACCTAATAAGAAGTAAGGCAAATTGGCCTGGGTTGCAAAAAGATCGTTAACCACACCATATAAAATGCCACTTAAATAAGCAAATGCGCCTACAAACAATCCAGTTGCAATGGCAGTTAACCATAAAGGTGCTGAAAAATAGATTGCACCAGCAAAAAGGAGGATAATTGCCAAATCAACGATTAAAAAATTCAAACCTGCTTCTATTACATTATATTTATCGTAATTTTCGCCTTTAAAAATAGGATAATGGTATAAGATTTTATAGAAATTATGCTCTTTTAAAGAAGCAATTACTTCATCATTATCTGCTTCCAAATGAGCCAGTAATTTATTAACGATCATAATGGCTGCAATTAATTTTTTTTCATTCTCATCTTTCTCATCTTTTTTTGTTTCTATTTTAGATAGTTCTGTTAGGGAGCTTTGAACCTTTGCGGTATTTTTGCTATTTTGTATACTCTTTAGCACAAAATTTAAAAAACGTATTTGATCTTCCTCAGAAGGAAGATACAATGTTTGTTCTAATCCATTCTCGCGCATTGCCATACCTTTTAATAAGCTAGTGAATAATATTATACCATAATAATTACAATATTGTTCATAAATTAATCAGGTTAATGTATGCACATCGAAAACAATTGTTGTAAAAATGGACGTTTAAAAACGTTTTTTAGGTATATGGCAGTAGGGAAGATGGCCATTTTTGTGGTAGTACTGTTGATGTTTTGATTCTGCAGGCCAAAAGGTTGTGACTTCATATAATGTTGTTTTTGGGGTTTGATTGCCTTTGCTTAAAAGAGTAAGTTGATTGTTGGCAATATTTTTTTGTTTTATATCATAATAAAAAATAGCACTTTCATATTGTTGGCCAATGTCCGGTCCTTGGCCATTGTCTTGGTAAGGATTGTGGATTTCGAAAAATAAACGAAAGAGTTTTTCTTCACTGGTAATATTGGGATCAAAGACTACTCTAAGCGCTTCATAGTGCCCTGTTATGCCTTGGCAAACATCCGCATATGAAGGATAATCTTGATGTCCTCCTGTATAACCGCATTCAGTGAGTAAAATTCCTGGTGTTTGCATAAACCAGTATTCGACACCCCAGAAACAACCGCCTGCCACAATTATTTCTAAACTGTCTTTGATATGGTTGATGGGGGTGAAATCTAGCATGATACTATTGACACAATCCCGTTGATTTTTATGTGTAAAACCTTCACCTCGAAACACATGTCCAAGATGAGAATGGCAGCGCTGACAAAGAATTTCAGTACGCCTGCCATCGGCATCCATGATTTCTAATATGGTATTAGGGTTTCTATCATCAAAGCTCGGCCAGCCGCATTGGGAAAGAAATTGATCTTGAATTTGCCAAAGGCCTAAGCCGCAACGGCGACAAAGATAGGATCCTTGCGCCTGTGGGTGAATAAAACGTCCAGAAAAAGGCGCTTCAGTTGCTTTAGATAAGGCCACATCTTTACAAAAAGGAGTTAAGCTTGGGAGTTTATCTTGATAGTCCATTATTTACTTGAGTTTAATTCAGTTTCTGAAGGCCGTTGGCAAATCTTATCAGCTAGATAGCCAATCGAACCTGCGTAGTAGATTGAATTATTGTATTTTAAAATCATTTTGTAATTTGGGAATGCAAGAAAAGTTGGTCCACCGTAAGGTTGAATGATACTGGCTGTTAAATTTTGGTAAGGTAAGTGCTCGCCTTTGCTGGTACGAACCCCCAAAGCATCCCATTCGCTCACAGGTTTAATAATGGTTTTGCCTTCTAAGGACATGTTAAAACCTTGAGGTAGTTTAACAAAAACAGCCCATGGTTGCTTTGTTTGCCAGCCATTTTGTTTCATATAATTGGCGATAGAGGCAAGAGCATCTTGTTTGGATGACCAAATGTCTTTTTTGCCATCACCATCATAATCGACGGCATATTTCATCCAACTGGAGGGGAGAAATTGAGGATGACCAGAGGCACCAGCCCATTCTCCTTTGAATTTTGATAATGGCACATGACCATCGTTTAGAATTTGCAGCGCAAGAAAAAGTTCATTTCTGAAGAAATCTTTACGTGTTGATTCAAAGGCCAGGGTGGATAAAGCTTGAACTACTGGGAAATTGCCCATGTAGCCGCCATAGCTTGTTTCCATGCCCCAAAAAGAGACCATAAAGCAGGGATCAACACCATAACGCCTGGCGATATCATTTAACCAGGTTTCATTTTCTTTAAAACGTTTACGGCCAATGATGATGCGGTAATTATCAACACGAGAACTTCGATATTTAGTATAGCTAAGACGTTGTTCAGGTTGTGATTTAGATAGATTTTTGACAGTTCTACTTGGTTCATGAACATTTGCAAAGGCTTCATCAATGACTGATTGGCGAATGCCTTTATCATGAGCTTCTTGTTTGACTTGATTCAACCAGACTTGCCAATCATTGGCATAAGCATTTAGAGAAAGAATGATAAAGGGTAATATTTTTTTTAAGATCATTATTGTATCCTAAATTTGAAGACTTTCTGCAATATGGGCAATTTGCAGTGCATCAGGATCAGTTAAACCAATGGCGGCAATATTAGGTAAATCAAGAAATTGTTCAATCTTGTCCCAATCGACATTCATGGGATAAATTTTCAAATCTGGTGCATATTTGCTTAATAAATTACAAAGATTGATGTCTCCAGGGAAAACACGAAGATCATGAAAGCCCATTGCGCGAGCTTGCATGGCTTCTGACATGTTATTGATCCCAGGCATATAGGGCATTTTGTATATTTGCGCGGTTTGTGCAAGGGGGGCCAGAAAACCCGGGCTTGATAAGAAATCAAGACCTAGCGCATAGGCTTGTTCTAGTGCTTCTATAGTTTGGATATTCCCTTGAGCAAGTTTGATTTCAGGAAAGCGTTGTTTTGCATTTGCTAAAATGCTTGGTGCATAGCTCGTGAGTTCAATATTTTGTATGCCAGCATGAACTAATAGTTCAATTTTTTGATGAACAGCTTGATTCGCATCTAGGGAGATGATAAGCGGTTGTTTTCCAAAGAGATCCTGAAACATATTCATTCCTAGCCAAGGGTCAATTAATTCATGTTAGACGAGTTTTTTAGGCGAAGCAATGATTTTTTATGTAGACAATCCCCAATGCTCTTGGCACACTGTAAATCACATGCGTAAACAGGGACGAAGGGATGTTAAAACGTGCTATTAGTCAATCTAATGTTTTAATCTTATCAGCAGGTGGCATGATTGGCGCGAGCTGGTTATTTAGCCCCTATATTTCTGCAAAAATGGCAGGGCCTTATGCGCTAGTGGCCTGGCTGATTATTAGTGTTTTTATGTTTTTTATTGCACTTCCCCTGTGCGAATTAGGCACTATTTTTCCCATGGCAGGCGGCTTGATTAATTATCCAAATATTACCCATGGACGAGGTTTTGGTTTTCTTTTTTCTTGGACAACATGGTTGGCTTATGTGGTCTGTGCGCCAATCGAGGTACAAGCAGTGATGCAGTATGCTAGCCATTTTTTTCCTCAACTTGTTGATAAATCGCTAGTGGGTTTACATTTATCAAATCTTGGACTTTTTGTGGCGATAACTTTAATGTTTTTGCTTACGCTCATCAATTGTTTTGGGGTAAAGCTGTTTGCAAAATGTAATACAGTGGTGAGCATATTTAAATTTTTAGTACCCACACTGACTATTATCGCCTTTTTCACAGTAGCACCTTCCTTAACCCATCATCTTGAGTTCCATCGTCCTTATCGTGAGGATTGGCAACATATTTTTTCAACATTATCGTTTGGTGGTATCGCTTTTGCTTTCACTGGATTTCAAAATGGTTTATTGATGGCAGGTGAAATCGAGCATCCTGAAAAAGCCATTCCATTGTCATTACTTGGAGCAGTTTTGATTGGTTTTGTCATTTATACCACATTGCAATGGGGCTTTATTATTGCTATTCCAGATACAGCAATTGTAGACGGTGGCTGGGAACATTTAAGTTTTGCAGGTGATAGTGCGCCACTTGTGGGTCTTGCGTTACTTCTTGGATTAGGTGGGATTGCAGGTTTACTAATGATAGATGCTTCGGTATCACCACTGGGTACCACTTTGGTTTATTCAGCAGCAACTGCTCGTATTTTGTATGCCATGGGTATGAATCATGAACTACCTCGATGGATTTCTCGTTTAAATCGTTATAAGGTGCCAGCATTCGCCCTTTTTTTGAATTTAGGGGTTGGGGCATTGTCTTTTTTACCATTTTCAGGTTGGCAATCCATGGTTGCATTTTTGTCTTCATGTAGCATTTTATCTTATTTGATTGGTCCTATGTGTTTGCTGAGCATCCGGAGCTATCGAGATGATTTAAATGCAGGTTTTCGTTTAAAAGCGGTCAGATTGATTTGTTTTATTGGCTTTTACGCCGGCATGCTGATGCTTTTATGGTGTGGCTTTAGCATATTATGGAAATTATGCTTGGCGATATTAATAGGTATTGTCCTTCATGTGATTGCAGATAAACGTGCCCTGGTCTATAAAAACTGGCTAGTTTGGTTTTTTGCATTTGCGGTGTTGATGTTATCTACGGCTTATTGCTCTTCATATGGTGGAATTGGTCGGCTTATTTTTCCATATGATTTATTATTAATGCTGCCCATTAGTTTTTGTTTACTGCAATTATCGATAAAACTTGCCATCAAAAAACGTATTTTATATCTACCTCGTTATGCCCGCGAACATTTAATGGATACGCAGATTAAAAAACCTCAAATTATATTTGGGGTAGAATCACAAACAGGTTAAAATAAAACATGACAATATCAATGCTGATGCCATGCTCGCAATCACTAATTTAAGTTTTGCTTATGAAGATAACTGGGTCTTACAACAGCTGAATTTTTCTCTTCTTGCCGGAGAGTTGGTCCATTTAGTTGGTGAAAATGGCTCTGGCAAGACCACTTTAATGAAACTGATTGCAGGTCTTTACCCCGTTTTATTAGGTAATATCGAGTTTAATAAAGATACACGTTTCCAGGAAGAAAAGGCATTTTTCAGTATGGGTACGGGATTTCATCCAGAATTAACTGTTCGTCAGAATATCAACTTTTTTCCAATAGACGTTCCCATTAGTCAAATTGAGCTTGAATTAGAAAAACTGCAATTATTGCATAAGCAAGATGTTATATTTTCTCATTTGTCTCTTGGCCAACAACAGAAAATAGCTTTGGCAACCCTAAAACATAGTGATGCTGCCCTTTGGCTACTGGATGAACCTTTCGCCAATCTTGATCAATTGGGTAAAACTTGGCTTAGTACAGCCATGGATGAACATTTACAACAAAATGGAAGCGTCATATTAACAGCGCATCAAATGCCTAATCGCCTTGGGATGAAATTATGGCAACTTTCCTAAGCCAGCAAATAAAAAGAGAGTATGCGTTGTTTAAATCAGCACCGCACGCATTATTTCAAGCGATATTATTTTTTATCATGCTCATGGTTTTTTTTCCGATGGCATTACCTTATTCACCAAGTCTTTATCGTGAAGCATTACCTGGCATCTTATGGGTGAGTTTAAGCTTTGCCATTTTTTTAAACACAAGTCATTATTTTCTGGTTGATTTGGAATGTGGGTATTTGTCTCAATTAAAAATATTAAAAAAACCCTTACTTGAATATGTATATGCCAAGATTTTGGTAAATGGTGGGGCGATTCTAGCAGCTATCTTATTTGTTTCACCCTTAATTGCAGTTCTGTATCAGCTTAATTTTTCTGAATATCTCGCCTTAAACCTTTCAATTTTAGCCATCCTGCCTGGAATTGTGCTTTTATCTAGCTTGATGGCAAGTTTAAGTGCTTTTAGACAACGTCAGGCAATATTGCTATTGATTGTTTTATTTCCTTTAATGTTGCCTTTTTTAATTATCGGTAGTCTGGGACTAACTGCAGCCTTAATGGCAAGTATGTACATACCTTATTTTGCAGTAGGCCTTGCCTTGTCATTGTTATCCATCACTATATTGCCTTTCATTATCAGTGCAATCCTCAAAGCGGGTATTGAAATTTATTAAATAATTCGTTTGAAGCAATAGCTTAAATGTTATAGCAATTTAGAAATGTCACAGATGTTCATTTTTTATCATACTTAAAGTAGTCAGTCCGACTACCTTAAGTATAATCCATTATTCAAGAGTGCTATTTA
>RGPR01000099.1 GCA_010030245.1 Gammaproteobacteria bacterium | reverse complement strand
CCCACCATATCGTGCCAGGGAGAATATCAACCGCCATTCTACGTTTGGGCATGCATCTAAAACCTTTTGGCTGGTTTCTTTGTCTACAAAGAAAAGTCTTTTGGGGTTAGCTTGACTTGGAATCTTTAGTTTACTGAATGGGTTTTTAGTGATTAAACCCAGATCAACAGCATACTCAAAAAATTGTTTGGCGTTGGTAAGATCTTTGCCCGCCGTGCCGCTTGCGTAATTGGTAATCAAAAACACTTTAAGGTTCTTGGCATCAGCAGGGGTAATTGAACGAATATCTGCGGACGGTGAAAGAAACTTGAGAATTCTTTTTTTTGAGCCGTTTCTATTCTTTCTGGTCCATTCCTTGACATCTGTCCTAGATGCATTGTAAGCGTCAATAAAAGGCTCTAATTGGGTGTCTTTGATTTTTTCCAATAACCCAACATTCACAAGTTTTTTATGCAGATTGGTCCCAATTATTTTGGATACCCACTTGGAAATGGTTTCGGATTCCTCGATCCTTGCGTTACGGTTTCGGATTCCCGCAAGTTCTCCAACTTTTTCGCAAAGGCGTTTCGCTTCTCTAGGTTCCATTTTTCCAGCATAGATGGTCTTACGGTTGCCATGAAGCATAAACTGGATGCTGTATATTCCTTTTTTTGATTTTGAGAGACTGGCCATTGTTATATTTCCTTATGAAAAGTGATTTTACTAATATCTGTAGACTCTAACTTTACTTTTTAGGGTGCGTTTTGAGGAAGTCGTCAAGGTCTTCCACTCTGAACAAAACCGCCCTGTCTAGCTTTGTGTAAGGAATTTTCCCCGCTTTCATAAGATGATACAGGGATGTTCGCCCGATATTAAGCAATTTTGCAGCTTCATGTATCCTTACAGCTAATGGGGATATTGGTTTTTTTTCTTCTGGTTGCATTTTATATGCCTCTTGGGATTACTTGTGATGATTACATCAACGGTCTAAATTTTTTAACAGGAGCACCAATTAACTTCAGGGGATATGAATTTTTCCGCTCTCCGGATTGGGCTGATTAAGCGAAAAACTAAATCACCTTTCGTGGATTTATGGGCTCCTAATTTGGTAAACCATTGTTTTCCTCCTTTATAAAAGGTTGACTAATGCACCATTAAACACTATTGTTTCATGTAGATGACACCTGATTGATTAATTTAAATTTGGTGTCATACACCAAAGATTATAGGTTTTTTAGACCTTATGCAAGCTTAAAATAAAAAAGAAAGGAAAATTATGACGACTGATCGATTGCCCGTGAATTACCGCCCTAGTAAATTTACCAACACTTGGCTCGAAACTGCTTCCGGCAAATTACAGATTTCTAAGAGTGTGCTCGCCAAGCAATTGATGCTTCTGGCTAGACATAATCTCGATGGGAGGTACCATCCGTTTGTAACCCAGATGGTATGGGTTAAAAACCGACATGATCCTAATCCCAAATCAGTGAAGAATGCTGATGATTTTGAAGACTGCTGTATTCATATTGCGGATTCGTTCCAGCAGTTCATAACACTGGGCTTGCAGCCTGATGAGAATTCCCGTGCCGGGGCTATTTTTAAAATTATCTGGATGTATTGCAATAAGCACGATAATAATTTTCAGGATTTCGATTTAAGTTCTTTTGGCGAAGATCTCGCTCGGGATCGATTGCTTGAAATAGCTCGGCAGCATGAGCCTCGGATGATGACTTAATTATTCGTGGTCAAAACTTGGTTTTAAAAGCTAGTACCCGTTTTATGTGTAATTTAGAAAACGAAGCTAAAGGTATAATTTTTTAATTTGCTTGTGAAAAAGCATGGGGGCTTTGGTTTTGATGATCCTTTCCCTGGCTTAAGGTTTTGTTCATTGGGTTGCACCGGGGTTTCATTACCCTTAGATTAAATCCTATTCTTTAACTCTGGAACTGCGCCAGACAATGCGATTAACTAAGGGGGGTAATTACCATTAATTATAACCCTAATGTTTTCAGCATCTTAAAACTCAACTTGTTAATTCAGCAAACAGGCATTTTCAGGTAAGCTTGTATCCTCGACATTACCGGAAAGTGATTTGTTGGGAATTACATCTTTGCATTGATTATGGACGGTGGACGGCGGCTTTGTGGCAATCTCAGACATCATCCCCGAGTAGATCCCTGATAAGCGCAAGAGCCATTTCGAAGCATTAACATGGGCGTCAGCCATCGAAAATAAAATCGGACATGGACTTTGAATCTCCTGAATGCCGAGGCGATTATCCAATGCCCAAGGCCACACCGAAGAGGTGTGTAGGCAGGGTGGAATCTCAACCCGGACCTAAGCTGGCATTTAAAGAAGCTGGAATCGATTAAGACTTAATTTTGAGCCTACAAAACTTTGTTTATTTTAGGTTTGTTTTTTTCAAGTGAATACGATCAATTTATTGTCAGGTAAAATTCTCGCCTATTATAAATTCAATAACCAAGAATCACCGTGTTTTTCAAAATACCTGAACCAACGGGAGAAAATGAAACTTGCAATAAACTTAATTTGTAGCTTAGATAGCTATGTTGACTAATTTAAGGAGTTGATTCGATGATTAAGATTACTTCAGTCGAAGCCCAAAATAAGTTTGGCCAATTGCTTGACACCGTGCAACGGGAACCAGTTACCATCACTCGGCACGGCAGGGTAGTTGCCTTGATGGTAAGGCCCGAAGATTTTGAAGCGCATATGGAAAACACCCTCCATCAACAGGAATCGAAAAAGTTATTAGGAATGCAAGCAATTGCAAACTTCCGAGGCGCAGGAAAAATCGGCTCTGTCTCGCAGTTTCTTCAAGATAGAAAATCAGATAGGCAAACTGAATTGGCCAAAGAAAGACCGTCAAAAAATAAACGGGGCAAATAGGCATGACATCCTGTGTATTAGATACTTCTGCATTGTTGACTTTGCATTATAACGAACCTGGAAGCGATCGCGTTGCTGAGATTCTCGCTATGACATTGGAACCCAGCATAGCGAGCAAAGCGCATGTTGTTGTTTTTGGATGCTTCATGTCACTGATGGAGCTATTTTACCGGGTTTGGAAAAATGAAGGTGAAGCAGAAGGGCGCAAGGCTTAATTCTCATGTCAAGCATTGCCAATAACATGGGTGCATGAAACGCCAGGGTTACTTGAATTTGCTGCTCGAATGAAAGCTAGTTACCCATTGGTGCTAGGAGATGCTTGGATAGCAGCTACGGCCCTTCAATGTGATGCAGTACTAATTCACAAAGACCCAGAGTTTGAATCGGTATCTGAATTGCAACAAGAGCTTTTGCCTTACAAATAAAAACAATCAGCTTTTTCAACAAATGTGGAAAAATAGAAGCATTGGAATGGGTTTATTCGAAAGTCCCATTTAAAAGACACGCCAGACATTCTTGATATGATAGCTCAAGATCTAAATAATTTTCTGGGACGATTGGTGATTGCAATGGTTATAAAGGGAACGCCTCTTGGGAGTTGGTTAGCCGAAGGCGGTTGGAGAAGTTATTAAGTCTCTTAACAAGAATAAAGCCTGTTGCAGTTTACCTGATAGCTAAAAAAAAGAGGCCCCTTGCGAGGCCTCTTTGGCTCAAAGTATTAATCACTTCCTTTTTTGGAGGATTTCCGTTCAAGAGATTTTCGCCTTGTTCTGCCATCAGGCACAGGCAACCCCCTTGAGGAATACCAATGCTTGATCGCAGCCGTAATGGTATCGCGGCAACACTCAAGTTTCTTGGCAATCTCTTGTAATAACAGGCCTTCATCCATCATTGCCTTAGCTTGGTCCGCAATCTTCATTGCAGCAGTTACTTTTCCTAAGCGTTTCTTTAATTTTCTGCCATCCACATAGGCGATTCCCGATTCTGCAGCATGGTGCCTCAGAGCAAGAGTTACCCAGTTTCTTGGGCAACTTAAAGCTTTTCCGATGTCCCTGAACTTCATTTTCTTGGCATGAAGTTCGAGTATTTGATCTTTAAACTTAAACCATTCAGGGGCATCAATGAAATCCAACAAGATTTCTTGGTCACAACCATCCGAAACAATTTCTGATCCGTCGGTAACCAAATTAAGAAGTCGAGAAGTCTCCAATTTGAGAAACCCCGCAAAGTGCTTTCTTTTATGGTCAATTGTGTCTACTTCCATTAATTGGATGACCCCCAGGATTTTGTTCCATGGGATTTTTGAAAGTGTCTCATTCCCGATAGCATTAGCAATAAATTTAAGCTTATCTTGAATAAGGAGCAATGTAGGCGCGGGCGTCCTTTTTTTAAAACTTCCGGTAATCTGTGCTAATTGCTTTTCAAGATTCTTTTTCTCTTGGGTTCGGGCTTTTATTTTGTCTTGAAGGTCTTTTTGCCCTTCATGGTCTACTTCTTTTAAGTTTTCAAACAAATCTAATAATCGATTTATTTTTAAAGTTACAGATTTTAAGTCCTTGGTTAATGATTCAAGCTCATTGGGCTTATTTGTCTCCTTGGCATCAATCGATTTCTTTAATGTTTCAAACAGGCATTCCACTAATGGTGGGTTTTTTTCAAGCAATAGTTGAAGATTTTCAATAATTATTCTCTTTGCAAGTCCCCTTGGAAGACAAGTGTTTACATCACAAACCCCTTTAATACTGCCTTTGCATTGCATGTAATGAAAACCCCGGGTAATAAAAGGGCTCTTGCATTTTAAACAAACAAACAGCCCTTGGAGTTGATGCCTGGGATTTTGAATATCATTGGTAGCTCCAATAAATCGACCAGATTTTGCACGTTTCTTCGCATAGCGTTTACTGTTTTCTTCCAGTATTTTTTGAGCTTCATCAAATGTTTCCTGATCAATAATTCTTAAGTCTTCCCGAACTGTTATCCATTTTTCGGATTCCTCAATAGATCTTAATTTTTGGTGAACTTTTCCTGTAAGAGGATTACGAATATTCATTTTTTTTCCGTAAGTGCAAACTCCTGTGTAGTAGTTGTTTGCTAGCATGTGTGCTACTGACTGGCGATTCCAATGGCTTACCGTTGAGCGGTGGTCCTTAGGGGCCTTGAGTTTGGTTAGTTCCTTCGCTATTTGTTGGATAGGCATTTTTTCTTTTACAAACCAATCGAAAATCTTACGAACCCATTGTGCATGGTCTTCATGGGGACTTATGGCTTTACGGAGTTTTCTTTGCCTACCAAATTCTGTTCCTGGTAGTTCGGTCGACTTGTAACCAAATGGGAATGTTCCAGTTGAATAACCATTCAAGTGAGCATATGATTGGCCGCGAATTACCGCAGAGCCTAAATTTTTGATGAATTCTTGGTGACCAAACCCCAATATCATCGATATCAATTCCCAATTTCCCTGTGCAGAATCAATACCCTCTGAAACGCTTATAAAACGCACGCCATGAACGTGTATGAGATTTTTCAATGTACCCATCGTGAACACCAGTTCCCGGGAAAGCCTTGACAGTGAATCTACGATTATCACGTCGATCAAGCCGCTTTCGGCTGCATGAATCAAATCGGTTACTCCTTTCCGGTCAGGCTTTGTTCCTGAAGTTGCTGCATCCGAAAACTCCAAACCAGATGATATAGTCATTCCAAGTTGAGATAATTTTTCTTTGCAGCGGGTTTGTTGCTGTTCCAGTGAACTTTCATCTTGCAAATTGCTCGAATAACGCGAATAAGAAGCAACACGAAACAACGCTTTAGAATTAATAGACATAAGTCCTCCGATGTTGGAATTTTTAGTGGTATACATGCCACATATTAATTTTGATTATGATTCTTTTGAAAGCAGTTGTATCCCGCATTTGACCCGTAGTTCACCCGGAACTCAAATAACAAAAGGGAACCTGCGCTGGTTCCCTTTAATAAAATGATAAGTTGAGATGAGGGTTTTAGTCGGGAACTACAAGTCTCCATGAGATCTCGGTTGCGCGACGCACCGATGAAAATGTTATCACAGAAAGTCCTTTTCTCAGGTGGCGAATTGAATCCTCTAGTATTCTTGGATCTTTATTATGAAGAGGATTGGGAATTGTTGATTTCCACCTAGCTTTATGAAATGCTTTAAAAATAATTTCAGCATTTGTTGGGGATTTTGTGGATCTGATTTTTCGAATTACTATGCCGTTGTAGGACAACTCGCCCGTTTCTTTCTTCCATTCTGGTTTCAAATCGTTGTTTGTTTTGGCAGCCATTTTAGTCTTGGTTTGGTAATTGATTTCCCTGAGAAAATCGTCTCGGGTCGCAGTATCAATTAATCCTAATTTGTAGCCTATTTCCACTAAACAAACTGGCTCCGGTTTATTGTACATTTTTTGCCACATTTTACATGGCGAAAGTTTTATATTTTCGTAAGAGCCTCCCAAGGTTTTCTTTTCTCTAGAAGAAAATGCTTCCCACAACCGTATTTTATTAAAGGGAAGATTAATTCGAGTAACCATTGCGTTGAAATTAGTCTGAATTAACTCGGGTAATTCCCTGAATTCTTTGATGCTCATTTTACGTTCCTCCTTAAGTTTTGCTCTGTTTCCTTTCTGTTTCAATCATCCACACTATGAGAAGATCCGCAAGTGCAGTTACAAGCTTTTGAGTATTTTCTTTTTTTGTTATTCATTCATGATTTTCTTTATCGAATGTCCCGGTTGTAATACCCACAGCCAATCAGAAAGATCGTTGCGATGATGAACGCTGTCACCGACTGAAAACACAACCCTATGAAGCCACCTCCGATCAAACTGCCATTGATATATGCC
>RGPR01000098.1 GCA_010030245.1 Gammaproteobacteria bacterium | reverse complement strand
TTAGCCTGTTTCTTTTTAACTGGTTTTTCTTTAGGCGCTTCAGGAGTTGTTTGTACAGTAGGCGCTTTTGCCGGCAAATCTTCAACGATTGTTGTTTCTATAATCGCAGGTTCAGCTAGGATGCCTTGCGACTCTTTGTTCTTAACTTCCTCATGCGGTACAGCAGATGCGATAAGTTCTTCGGTCGTTTCAACAACTGGCAATATTTCTTCAATAATGTCTTCTATAACGACTGGTTCTTTTTTAACAAAAACCTTCTTTTTTCGAACTTCAATATTCACTTTTTTCTGCCCAGTACCTGCGTCTGGTGTTAGAACTTGTGAGACACTTTTACGTTTTAAAGTAATTGTGCTTGGACTCATCACCTGTCCAAGAGTTTGAGAATTTTTCAAATAGTTCAGTAATAACTTTTTCTGTTCTTCGTTAATGACCTGCAATTCATCAGAAATAGGTAGTCCAGCCTCTTTGATCTGATTCAATAGACGCTCAACCGGAACCCCGACAGCGGTTGCTAACTGTTTTACCGTCACATCAGCCATATTTATATCCTCTCTTGAGGCCTGATGAAAAGCAGGCCTTCATATCAATTTATTCATTCTCTTTGAACCAAGGCTCGCGCGCCTTCATAATCCATTGGCCAGCTTTTTCAGCACTAATGCCAGGAATATCGATTAACTCATCAAGACCACATTCTGCAAGTTCTTCTAGATTATGAATGCCTTTTTGACTTAATTCTTGAGCCAAATTAAGAGTCATCCCATCCAGTTGCATTAAATTCTCTGCAACCTGACCTTCAAGTGATAATGCCTGTGCAATTAAACCGGTATTAGCTCGATTTCTAAGTTCTTCAACAATCTCTTCATCAAACCCTTGAATCTCCATTAATTCATCTTTTGGAACATAAGCAATCTCTTCGATAGATGAAAAACCATTTTGAACTAATAATTGAGCCAAATCTTTGTCAATATCAAGACTAACTGTAAAAAGCTCAACAGCGCGTTCATTTTCAGCTTGATTTTTCCCATCAAGATCAGCAACGGACATGACATTCAGTGTCCAAGCTGTTAATTGACTAGCAAGACGAACGTTTTGGCCATTGCGCCCAATCGCTTGCGAAAGCTGATCTTGTTGAACAGCTAAATCCATAGTGTGAGAATCCTCATCAACCACTATCGAACTTATTTCTGCGGGGGCCATAGCATTAATGACCATTTGCGCAGGGTTGTCATCCCATAAAATAATGTCAACACGTTCGCCACCTAATTCGCTTGAAACGGCTTGTACGCGAGAGCCTCTCATCCCAACACATGCACCAACTGGGTCTATGCGTCCATCATTTGTTTTAACCGCAATTTTCGCTCGAATGCCAGGTTCTCTAGCAGCAGCTTTAATTTGAATGATATTTTCACCAATTTCTGGCACTTCGATGCAAAAAAGAGCGGTGAGCATTTCAGTACGAGTGCGGCTTAACATCAGTTGGGGGCCGCGTACGGTATCCATAATTTCATACAAAAGCGCACGAACACGATCATTTAAGCGGTACATTTCCTGAGGCAGCATTTCATTACGAGGTAAAAATGCTTCTGCTTTTCCGCCTAGGTCAACAATCAAATAATCTTTAGTCACTTTTTTAACGGTACCATGGACAAGACCACCTAATTTATGACGATACTGATCAATCACTAAATTACGCTCAGCTTCGCGAACTTTTTGCAAAATGACTTGTCGTGCTGTTTGCGCTGCAATTCGACCAAACTCAATAGAGTCAATCACTTCTTCTATGCGTTCACCGACTTTAATATTAACTTGCTTTTCGTTGGCTTGGTCTAGGGTTAGTTGATGATCCGGGAATTCAAGTGCATCATCAGCAACCACATCCCAAAAACGATAGGTCGTATAATCACCTGAACGGGTATCTAAACTTACTCGCACACCCCACTCTGCACCACAAAGTTTTCGCGTCGCTGTCTCTATAGCTGTCTGAATTGCTTCAAATACAACATTTATATTAACACCTTTTTCATTTGATAATGCTTCAGCAACTAGTAATAATTCTTTACTCATTTTTGACTCCGCTCCAAAATCTGCTATGTTTTGAACAGCTATCTTTTCAATAAAAGACGTCTTGGTTTAATTTCTAGAATAGGTATAACTAATGCTCTTCTAAATTGGCTTTACTAATATTAGACCATAAAATGGGGTATGCTTTATCAGCCATTTCGACTTCAACTGTTTCATTGTTCACGGATTTAATCAAGCCATTGATCCATCGGTGACCATCGATAAGACGTATTAACTTTATCTTAGCCAACTTCCCAATATTTTCTTGAAATTGCCATGGATAAAATAAAGGCCTTGGTAGACCAGGCGATGATATTTCCAATCGATAATGATCGCTGATGATATCTTCAACATCAAATACGGCACTAATTGCATGGCTTGCTTGTTCACAATCATCAACAAGTATCCCTGCAGGTTTATCAATAAAAATACGTATTAATGGTTGCTTGTGACTTAATAAACACTGGCAACCCCATAATGTATATCCCATTCGTTCTAGAATAGGAAGCACAAGCGTTTCAATTTTCTCTTTGGTACTTGATATCATGATGTTTGAAAACCAGTTTTAGTTTTTTAGAGATAATAAAAAACCCCATAAAGGGGTCTTAAATTTGGTTGCGGGGGCAGGATTTGAACCTACGACCTTCGGGTTATGAGCCCGACGAGCTACCAGGCTGCTCCACCCCGCGTCAATGAGAGTGATTATATGGCGTTCTCAGTTGGATTGCAAGTGTTTTCTAGCAATTAAATGAAATATTAGCTTTTATCTAATAGCAACTCAAGTTCATGCGTCGTTTGAATCATTATATCTTGCCATATAGGGAATAATATTTTGCATTGTTCATTCTTTTTTGATAGCAACAACTCTTCAAGTATTGAACTTACTCTTAATAATCGTTCGGTTGCACAATAGACTGCCCCCCCTCGAATTTTATGGACGATATCGATGAGTAACTTCCAATGTTCTTGCTCAAACGCATATGCAGCATTATTAATCGCATCTAGTAAATCTGAGGATAAGAACATACTTATCATTTCCAGCACCAGTTCTTTAGATTGAAAACTATTACAGGCCTTAGCCAAATCAAATAAGCTGTATTTTTCAAAAAAATGTGCTTGTAAGAAATTATTTTTTTGAGTTCCGTCTTTCATTGCCATCAACTGATCTTGTTGAGCTGAAGGTTTACAGTACTGATATGACATGTTTTTCAACATATCAAGTGATACTGGTTTATCATACACTTTCTGCATCCCAGCTTTTAAACATTTATTTTTCACCAGCGTATGTGCATGAGCGGTTAGACCAAGTATAGGCGTTTTATTTAACTGGTAGCGAATCTCATGATTACGAATCAGCACTGCTAGTTCATCACCAGACTGGGTAGGTAAACCTATGTCTGTCAACACTAAATCATATTGATTTTCTTGAAAAGCTTGAAAGGCTTGTTCAACTGTCTCAAAACTATCTAAATGATAATTTAATTGCTGACAAAAAATTTCAACCATTTTCCGTGCAATATGATTGTCCTCTACTAGTAAAACATTTAGTACGCTAGTTGTCCGCTCAACAGCCGCTTGTTTTACTGATGGGTTGCTTGCAATATTTAAAGTATTATTTTGTATCCATTCATTCATAACCACATCCATGTTTATCTTAAAATAAAATGTTGATCCTTTCCTGGGAGCACTAGTCATATCAAGAACCCCCCCCATCTTCTCAATATAGGTTTTTGCTATATGTAACCCTATCCCATTCCCCTTATAGGTCCCTTTGTATGAAGGGTGCGCTCTGTAAAACCGTTCAAAAATATGTGATTGTAAATCTGGAGAAATACCAATTCCAGTATCTTTCACAAACACCTCAATTGAAATGGCATCTACATGCTGTTCCAATAATTTTACCCCAAGGACAATCTTGCCTTCATTGGTGAATTTAATAGCATTGCTTAGTAAGTTCAATAACACTCGGTATAGCTTTGAACGATCGCTTTTGACTTTTAACTTCAATACTTCTGGGAATAATAGCTCAAAGCTTAATCCTTTATTCTGCAGTGCAGGGCGATGCAGCTCTATGGCTTCGACAAATAATTTATGCAAATTAAATGTTTCTAAATATAAATCATTTGGCTGTAGTTTATCAGCAGAAACCACATCCAATATCCCATTCAAAAGGGACATTAATTGTTGTGCGCTTTCAAAAATCCACTGCGAGAATTGTCGAGCGTTACCGTCTAACATCATCTCATGAAGATGATGCGATAAACCTATGATACCAGTCAGTGGTGTTCGAATATCATGACTCATATTCGCAATGAATTCACTTTTCGCTTGATTAGCAAGTTCAGCACGATTTTTTTCATTTTGTAAGCTAATTTCCATGTTTTTTCGACGTGTAATATCATGGAATATCCCCAAAATGCCAACCACTTGATCTTGTTTGTCAATTAACGGTATTTTATTGGTGATAAGCATCAAATCTTGACCATTCGCCAGGGTTTGTGATTCTTCAATACCTAATTTAGACTCCCTAGATTTGATAACTTCTTGATCATCGTTGATATAATTTTCTGCTTGATAATTACCCCATGGTAAATCATAATCAGTAAGCCCTATAATATCCTTAGGATCTGATAACGCCGCTAAATCCGCAAAGAAACGGTTACATCCCAAAAAAACAGAGTGCTTGTTTTTCCAAAATATTCCTGCAGGTATCTGCTCAATAAGATCATTTAAAAAATCTGGACTTGACCAATATAAATCATCCATTTTGTTCACATCATCTCGCAAGTAAAATGCTTAGAGGGTCAAGCTGCTCGCTATCTTGCTGAGTTGGCTCAAAGACTGATGCTCTTGGTAACGGTGAAACTCGTCTGAAAGGAAAGCCTATCAATATCGGATATGTTAGGATACGCATGAAACATACCGAAATGTGTCTTAGTGGTTCCTCGAAAAAAGAATTCTGGGATGTGCCTGTTTGTTGAGGGTGCTCTTCTCCTATTGGCATGCGCCTAATCACTGGGACTGGTTCTTGAACAACAACTGGTGGTAAAAAATACTTATGCCTTTCCATATGCTGTGCTTGAGGTTTTGTTAACTGAGTAGGCATACTCAGAAAATTAAGCCTGTCTCTAGCTTCCTGGGTATCAAAAATTTTTCTAACTTCAATCCCATTTTGAACAAAATAAAATAGTTTCATGGCTGGGTTAGAAATTAGCCCCTGCATTTCTTCACGGATATGGTGATAATTGCGGAGATGGTGCTGACCTTCACGATGACGTAAGTCTTGGAGGCTCATTTCACCCTTTGTTTGAACGATACCAAATTTGACATCTAGTATTTCCGCAGCCATCATTTCTGGAATATACCGCGCCACACCTATTTGAATTTCGCGCGCAATATCTTGTTTTTCCGCTTGCGAAACATCTCCATTTACAAAACGAACCATCTCTGAACTAATTTTTCTCGAACTACTAACTTCCATATTGGTAACATCAGCGAGCGTGATCATCCCTCTACCATCACCCATGTTTGAAAACATACAAAAAGGGCCCATACAAAAAAATGAGGAATTTACATCTAATAACGATGGCGGTAATCTTACTTCAACAAGGCATTTCAAACGATTGGTGCGCTGTCCATCTATATATTCAATACCCAACTTAGCGTTCAATTCCTCAATATTTTCCCAGGCAGAATTGATGATAAAATTTGTATTAATATCAATATTTTCTCCATGGCGAGTACTAACTTTAAGTTTAAAGCGTGAATCGTGTTCCTGATAGTGAGTTAGGTCAACGACTTCACAATTTTCCATTAAACGGATATTAGAATTAGATAAAATAACTTGTCGAATATGAAGCGAGAATGCCTGCCAATTAAAAAGATGTTCGCAAGTTTCAACACCTCCTACAATCAAATCTCTATTAACATACGGATATTCATGTTCACCAAGAATACGGAAAAACGATTCTGGCTCACCAAATACTTTATTTTGTGGGTCCTCTAGCACTAATTCTTCATAACGACGCTGAAGCTTACGATATGTTGCAAGAATTTCATCAAAAGAATATAACGAATCCTTAGTGACATAATACCGACCATGACGAATAGGATCGGTAAAAGGTAAATGCTCGCCTATTAAAAAATGAGGATAAATACGTTGAACTTGAATAGATGCTTCTAGATATAGTTTGGCTGTCTCATAATCAATATAGTGAAAACCATGACCCATCCGGCCAGGATTTCGACCACTTGAGCCAGAAAACAAATATTTTTTCTCGAGAATTATTACCTTATGGGTTTTAGATAATTCAAGTGCTGCGCTGATCCCTGCTACACCGGCGCCAATTACGACCACCTCAGATTTTATTCCTGTCATCATGAACTCCAATACTTTATCTATACGTCTGGAAATATAAATAAAAAACCTGCCATAACAATCATCCGTGCGAAATATGGAACTTATCTTGTATCCTTCAAAATAAGCTCAGTAAATTAAACTGATTTAGTTATCTCCTTGCGTACAAAGGTACCTCCTGCAGGATGGTCGAGATTATAGAGCAGCTGTACAATTTAAACAAGACTATTAAACCTAAGCACCTAATCCAGCTTTATAGGAAAAAACTTATAATTTTGCAATTATTCAAGATAAATTTATGTAGAATTAATTTCAGTTTGAACCAGGCAATGTCATGACATTGC
>RGPR01000097.1 GCA_010030245.1 Gammaproteobacteria bacterium | reverse complement strand
AAGTTGTCAGCAGCAAGAACCACTTCCGTCATGTTTAACATGATAAGGGGAATCCTCGTCTCTTCAGGGCGGGGAGGACGTCAAGAAACACTTCTTTAGCGAAATCTATCACCTGGGGTGATTGAACCACAGCATTATGCTGATAATTGGCAAATTTATCCTCTTCTATTTTTCCGTTGTTCTGACTCAGATGCCGAATAATATTTACGATCTGACCAAAAACAGGATTGCTAACTAAGTCTGTACTGTTACCTATAAGCGCTTTATGAATCGCTGCTTCTAGATCTTTTTCGTAAGCTTTAGCTCCAATTGTTCTTAAGTAACGCTGAACTCTTTCTATATATCTAACTTCCCAACAGCTAACTTTTTCTGGATCAGCCATATACTTTGACATATAGTTTGACATATCAAATCGCTGAAATTCATCAGGTTTAAGAATGTACCAATCTTCATGAGGAAAACTATTTCGAAATATGGCATTTAAACGAGCTAATGTCGGTGACGGTCCCTCCCCTTTGGTAATTTCTTGTTTGATTCTGTCAACCAAACCCACTGCAAAAGAAAGATATCCACAAGCACCACCACCACGATTCCCAATCTCAACACATCTCTCCATGGTATGCTCCATAATAATACTGATAATGTTATTATAATATATATTAACCATATGGTTCGTTTATAGATCATAATATGAAGCGGCTAAAAAAGCAGGGTTCTATGAATAGAATGATTGTAATGCTTGACAAAGGATGTTGCTGCGTTCATTTAAGCCCCTGCGCAGCAATTGTTGCTTTTCATGCATAATCGCATCTTTAAATTTGCTAATATCCATGGGCGGGCCATTTAAATTATCAACACTGACTTGAAATGAATAAGCACAGGCATCGGCCAATATCCACTCTAGCGCCTGAGGTTTAAGTTCTACTTGTTCGAATGCCTTTTGCTCCACTTCATTGCGGCCATCCGGTAAATACCAATAACCATAATCTTCTAATTCCCGCCTCGCTTTACCTGCAATCAACCAATGGGCGATTTCATGTAAGCCACTACTGAAATAACCCCTTGCAAAAATAATGCGATGATAGGGATAGGTATTAGTTTTTGGCAGATACAACGGCTCGTCGCCGCCTTTAACCAATTGAGTGTGGTGGGTTGCTTCAAAGCACTGGTTAAAAATACGTATCAAATCAAGAACATCATGAATCATTTTTATGAATGGTATTTTTTTGTTAAAATGACATTCATTATAAGCCCTAGAGTATATTATGCCTACAAAAATCATTCTCTCCGCACAAAAACAACAAAAAATCATCCAAGGTCATCCTTGGGTATTTCCTCAAGCCATACAAAAAATCATTGGTGAACCTCATCCTGGCGATTGGGTTCTAGTGTATGATAGCCATAACACATTAATTGGTGCGGGATTTTTTAACCCATATTCGCTTTATCGAGTGCGTATGATTGCCAATGCAAGTCATTTAAGCCGCAGTCATGATCCCTTAAATACCATCAAGATACGCCTAGAACATGCCTTTCATTTACGCAAAACCCTTGGTTTCCCCAATGAACAAACCAATTGTTATCGACTCTGTAATTCAGAGGCAGATGGGCTATCGGGGCTCGTCATAGATGTATTAAATGACAAGATTGTCATCTCTTCTTCTGCGCTGTGGGTAGAACAGCAGCGTCAGCCAATCACGCATATCTTACAGAAGCATTTTCCAAAAGCACAAATACTTTGGTTTGGGCAAAGTAAGGCTTTAAAACAAGATGGTATCGAACACCCCTACCGCGATGATGCCAGCAATATTCGCACCATTGCGAAAGAAGAAGCTGTGTTATTTGAGATAGGTTTTGAAAATGTGCAAAAAACGGGGATTTTTATTGACCAACGGGAAAACCACCATCGGTTGGCAAGCTTATGCAAGGGTAAAAAAGTCCTCGATCTTTATACCTATCATGGTGGATTCGCCCTCCATGCAGCCTTAAATGGAGCGGCCTCAGTGACGGCGATCGATAGCTCGGCAGCTGCCATCGAACATGCCAAACATAATGCATCACTCAACCAAGTATCACAAATCAACTGGATTGTTGATGATGCTAAAAACCATCTTGATAAAGCCCAAGATTATGATGTCGTCATCCTCGACCCACCAAAACTTGTTCCTTCCAAAAAACACCTCAATGCTGCTAAGAATCTTTATCGTTTTTTACATCGTCAAGTCTTTAAACATCTAAAATCTGGTAGTATATTAATGACATGTAATTGCTCTTCAGCACTTAATACCCAAGAATTTATTCAGCTCGTGAGCCAACAAGCCATTGCTGAAGGTCAATCAATTCAAATTCTTGGTGTTTATGGGCCGGCTATTTGTCATCCGGTCTTGGCGGTGTTTCCAGAAGGAAATTATTTAACAGCAATATTACTTGCAATCATGTAATGGGAGAAATAAAGGGAATGCTATTAGCTAAGGAAAAGTCTTGTTTGGTGATCGTTGATATTCAAGAAAAACTCACCCCGAAAGTTGTTCATGCCAAAACCTTAGTTGAAAAAGCCAATTGGTTGATGCGACTAGCAAGTGAATTGGATGTACCCGTTTTGGTTTGTGAACAATATCCAAAAGGTCTTGGCTATACCATTTCACCTCTTAAAGACCTTCTCCCCATGCACCTGGTGATTGAAAAATTAAGTTTTTCAGCATATCGCGATCCCTATTTTCGGCAGGAATTACAAAATATCCACCGTAAACAAATCATTTTAGTTGGTATCGAAACGCATGTTTGCATTTTACAAACAGCCTTAGATTTGCAAGACCAAGGTCACCAAGTATATGTGGTATTAGACGCCGTTTCTGCCAGGCATTTAAATGATCATCAAGTCGCCATTGACCGCATGAAACAAATGGGAGTGCAAATCATTACCGCTGAAATGGTCTTTTATGAATGGATGAAAGATGCTGGAACCCCAATGTTTAAGGCTCTAAACCAAGCATTCATGATAAAGAAGGATTGAAAATGGACTTGAATCAAGTTAAAGCAGTTGTGACTGGTGGGGCTTCAGGACTCGGTCTTGCTTGTGTCAATTTGTTAAAAGCACATGGCGCTAAAGTTGTGTCTTGGGATATGCAAGCTGCAAAGACTAATGATGATATTGAATGCGATGTTAGCCGCGAAGATTCGGTAAAACAGGCACTCCTATCCACGTTAGAACGCATCTCTTGTCCGAATGTTTGTATTCAATGTGCAGGTATCGCTCCAGCCAAACGTGTTGTGGGTAAAGATGGCGCCCAAGCACTAGAAGACTTCCAACGCGTCATTGATATCAATCTCAATGGCAGCTTCAATGTATTACGTCTTGTTGCTGCGCATATGATACAACATCAACAAGCAGGCTGTTTTATACTCACAGCATCGGTTGCTGCTTTTGAAGGCCAAATTGGCCAAGCTGCTTATAGTGCGTCAAAGGGAGGCATTGTGGCGATGACCCTTCCAATTGCTCGAGAATTTGCCAAACATCAAATTCGAGTCAATACCATTGCCCCAGGGATCATGAACACCCCCATGATGCAGGCGATGCCAGAAGAAGTACAAACATCACTTGCCGAAAATGTACCCTACCCTCATCGATTAGGTTTCCCTGATGAATATGCAAAACTTGCTTTACATATGATTGAAAATGACTATTTAAATGCGGCGGTGATTCGCTTAGATGGTGGATTACGCATGAATGCAGGATAATTTCGCAACACCGCAAACTGAACTGAGCGATCAGTCAGCTTGTGGTGAACCCTTAAAATATTTTTAAATCGCTATCGCTATCGCTACTCGACCAAAAGAACTAAAAATGGAAGCATCATTTTTATGATCTTCTTCTATCGCTACTGGATCAAAAGAACTGGAAGCATCATTTTTATGATCATCTTCTCTTGGCATAACTTTAGCGATTAAGTTTTTCGATCGGTAGCCTGCAAGACCAAACATACCTAGCGTTAAGAAAGTAGGGATAGACGTAATCATGCTAGTAATTGAAATTCCAAACAAGCCAACACCGATTAAGGAATTTACGTGTTTTTTAGTTTCTTCAGTTGGATTTTGATTGCTGAAGTGTTGATATCCCGCAACTCCGAGGCATAGAATTCCAATTGAACATGCCAGCATAGCAACACAACCTAAGGCAAATTTGAGCACAGCAGCAAGAACGGCGCTAGCAACTGTTAAGCCAGCAATCACAAACAATGCTTCCCAGCATGACTCAAATTGCTTCAAGGATATTATAGATTCAGGTACTTTAGCAAATCCTTGCTTGATTTTTGGTAATTCTTGATCGAAATTCTTAAAAAAAGATTCACATTTACTTCTCATCATGATGCCTATTTCTGTTAAAAACTTGCGCATTTTAACAAATTAAAAATTTATTGTCAATAATTATAAAGTAGTGATTAATAAATAATTACAAATAAAATTATTGAGTCAATTATATTAATAAATTGTCATGTTTTTTCTTATCAAGACATAAAGAAAATAACCAGTTTTGCGCAATGATACGTGGATGAATCATATAATCATTGCTTACACATGCTTCCTTAAGAAAATACCATTTTTGTTGATGCATACTATCATAAGACTCTAAGGATTGGATAAAACCTTGAATTTCTTGCATATGATGTCCTTTTCATTGACACAATTATTATTATTAACTGATAGTATTTAAGCTTGTCAATTGTTTTAATAAAAAAATGACGGCAAAAACATCAAGCCCGGCTCAGGTAAAATGATAATTACTGCCCTATCTTGCTTGAGAATCTATGGCTTAGTCGATATAATTTCCGTCTTTGTCATTCCTCCTAAGGACAACTATGTGGTTAAGACAGTTTAATGTATTTAAAATTTCCTTTGATTTTGAAAATGATTTAGCGCCTCATCTCGCTGAACACGGCTTAAGCCCATGTCCGGCTCATGCGCGCATGAGCTTTGGTTGGAAGGAACTTGCCAACAATGAATACTTCCAAAGTATTCAAAACTTTGGTATTTGTTATTTTGCGAAAGAAGAACGGATTCTACCTCAAGCTGTATTAAGTCATATGGTTGAAACCAAAGCTCGGCAAATCCAAGATGCCCGCGGGTTCGCGCTTAAAAAACATGAAAAGCAGCAGCTCAAGCAAGATACTGAGTTTGATCTCTTGCCCAAAGCCTTTTGTGTTCAAAAACAACATATCATCCTATTCGATAAAGGTCGCCAACTGATGTATGTTCAAGCCAGTGGTCAAGCGCAAATTGACCTCATGATATCTTTAATTCATAAAACAATTGCGGGTTCTATTGATATTCAAGCGCTTAATCCTAAAGATAAAATTCTTAGTCACTGGCAGGACTGGCTAAAACAACCAGAATTGATGCCAGCTAATTTGCAACTTGCCGATAAACTTGCCTTGATTGATGAAGACAACCAGCAAAAACAACTAAAGTGCCAAGGTTATAATTGGTTAGAAGAAAAAGCTCACGAACTCCTTGATAAGGGCTTAATCCCAAATGAAATGTCATTTATTTGGCGTGAAATGATTCAATTTCATTTAAGTCCCAAGCTGCAATTTAAACGTGTCCAAGCATTGCCGTCACTTAAAGAAGAAATAGAGGCTGCAGAAATTGATCAAGAAGCACATGACGCAAGGCTAACTAATTTACTTTTAATTGGACATACCTACGGGCAAATGATTGATGATTTAGAAGTATTAATGGAGGACTTTGCTTAAGGCCAAAGCCTTAAGCATTAAACTACCATTTGAGGTGGTTTTTTGGCAACTTTGGATGACTATGATAGCTTGCCAAATATACCATTTTGGCCTCATTAGCCGCCTTATCCATACCAAGCTTTAGGTAAGAAAAGTACATTAATGCAAGTGCCTGACGCGCACTGGTTGATTGTGAATAATTTCGAACCACATAGTTCGCCCGCTCAGATGCGGCCACATACATTTGGCGATAATAGTAGTAACTTGCTGAATGCATCTCACGTGCAGCAAATAAATTACGTAGATATATCATACGTTGCTGTGCATTAGGTGTATATTTTGAGTTTGGAAAGCGCTCTACCAAAGTGCCAAAATCAGCATAAGCTTGTGATTGGGTACCTGGATCTCGCCAAGCTAAATCCATAGGGATGACTTCAGCTAAAGCACCACGTAATTGATTAAAGTTCGCCATCGCTTTCATATAATAGGCATAATCAACTTTAGTCGAACGTGGATATAAATGTATGAATCTATCGGCTGCAGCAGAGCAAGATGCAAAATCGTCTTTTTTATAATAGGCATATATCAAATCAAGTTGAGCTTGTTCAGATTTTTCATGAAAAGGATACATGCTATCCATGGCTTCAAGGCGTTTGATAGCGCTTGTATATTCATGTTTTTTGATTTCTTTTTGTGCTTTGCCATAAAGCTCATCAGCTGTTTCATCTTTGTAAGGATTTGAATCATCATCCCCAAATAAACTTTTACAGCCAAGCAAACCTAGGACAAGAACTGAGATGAGCAATAGTTTAGGTGTCTTTGACATCCTTAATCATCCATAAAATAACGACAATTGCGATATTATACTCGTTTGAAAATCAATTGACACCCTTTAACACTGGATTTATCAAGGCAAGAGCACCAAAAAGATTCTAAATAGCCGCCAATTATTTTAATATCCAAGGGTTTAGCAGCGTATTCTAGTGATTTACTCCTAACCTGTGATCATACAGTTGCTCGCGTGCTATCTTGTTTATCTCCGAAAGCACTGCAAATTGTCAGGCAGCTATTCATATGGTTTGAAGCGGGCGAGAAATACTGAGTGCACTAAATATAGATATTA
>RGPR01000096.1 GCA_010030245.1 Gammaproteobacteria bacterium | reverse complement strand
AGTAAGCGCGAAGGTTATTAGAAAACTTTAATGAAATCAAAGGAAGTCCCTCTTCTCGACGACGTGGATGACCAATTGGATAATTTACCAGTGCCCAATCTGTCTCTGTCCCATCCTTAAATTGTATTTGTATGGCATTTGGAATAGCTCGTTTATTGAGATCATAATAATCCTTGGTAAATATCGGATCTTCTTCCACCGCCATTAAATTTCTCAGTTTATCGATGATCGGTTTTTTTGCCACATGCTCTTCATAATCATCAGCGTCTAAGCGTCCAAGTCCAAGGGCAACCGCAATCATATATTGTAAACAATGATCTCTATCGGCAGGATTATTCAAGGGGCCGGTTTTACTAATAATACGCATCGCAGGTTCTTGAGTTCTCACCAGTATGCAGGCAATCTCATCTAAACGTGCTCTGACAACTTCATGTAATTTTAATGCAGCCTCAACCGCCGTTTGCGCATGAAACTCTGCAGGATAGGCGATCTTCCACAAAATATTTTCCATAACATAATGGCCAAGTGGTCGCATCAAGCTTAATTCTTGATGGCCAAATGAAGCATCGGAAAATCCCCATTTATGCTCCGTAATCGCAGAAGGATAACCCATTTCACCGCGAGCTGAAATTAAAGCAAGACGCAGGCCTCGTGCACTTGCATCTCCTGCCGCCCAAGATTTACGTGAGCCGGTATTCGGGGCATGGCGATATGTTCTAAGACTTTGGCCATCCACAAAGACCTGTGATACCGTTCGAAGCAACATATCCCGATCGCCACCTAATAATTTGGCAGTGACTAAAGCACTTGCTAATTTAACCAGTAAAACATGATCTAAACCTTGACGATTAAACGCATGGTTTAAGGCCATGATTCCTTGAATTTCATAGGCAATAATCATCGAATTTAAGACCGTTTCCAAACGAATATGTTGACCTTGACGGTGTAAATAATCACAAATAGCTAGTATTGCGCCTAAATTATCAGAAGGATGTCCCCATTCTGCTGCCAGCCAAGTATCGTTATAATCAAGCCAACGAATCATGCTCGCAATGTTAAATGCTGCTTGCACAGGGTCTAATTCCCAATCTTGGGCCATCACCCTTGCACCATTAGGACAAAAAGCACCTGGCACAATCGGGCCCAGTAATTTTGTGCACGCGGGGTAATTTAAGGACAAAATACCACAGCCAATGGCGTCAATAAAACTTGCTTTGGCATTTTTTATCGCAAGTTCAGAAAAAGGAGGTGGATTTAACGTATAATCTACTAATTCCTGCATCAATTCATCATAATGAATCATCATTTCAATCCTTTGGTTTTACATAATGTCTAAGATTTGGGCCTATATAATTGGCAAGTGGCCGTATTAAACGATTATTTGCGCGTTGCTCTAAAATGTGAGCAGACCAGCCAGTAATTCTAGACAACACAAAAAGTGGCGTAAATAATGGTGTTGGAATACCCGCACAGTGATAAGCAACAGCACTGTAGAAATCAACATTGGGATGTAGACCTTTTTCTGCCAAAACAATCTTAGCAATTCGTTCAGCAATCGCATAAAGTTCAGTTTTTCCGACATCAAGTGCTAAGCGTTTAGCCCATTGCTGGATAATCGGCGAACGAGGGTCCCCTTCTTGATAAATACGATGCCCAAATCCCATTATTTTTTCTTTATTGGCGAGCATCTTCAAAACTGCTTTTTCAGCTTCATCTACGGTCTTAAATCGGGCCAGCAATGCCATTGCAGCTTCATTGGCCCCGCCATGAAGTGGTCCTCTTAAGGTGCCTATGGCACTACAAATAGCGGAATAAAAATCTGATTCAGTAGCGGTGGTGACCCTTGCTGCAAACGTGGATGCATTAAATTCATGCTCAGCATATAAAATCATGGAAACATTAAGCATTTCAACAAATAAAGGGTTCGCAGATTTACCATGCAATCCAAATAAAAAATGCCCTGCAAAATCTTGTTCATCGCCCATTTGTACATGTTGATGAACATAATGATATTGATACCAATAGGCTAAAATACTCGGAAGGAGCGCATATAATCGAATTGCAATCTCTTTATCTTCACCTAAATCTCGTTCTTGCTCATGCATACCCATAATTGAACATGCAGTTCTTAAGACATCCATTGGATGAGCTTCTTTAGGAAATTGCTGCAAATAATTAATTAAATAATGCGGTAAATTTTGAGCAGTTATGCGTTCTTGTTGCCATTTTTTTAAAGCGCTAGCCGTTGGCAGCTCTCCCTGTATTAAAAGATATGCCACCTCATCAAAGCTTGCAGATGCCACCAACTCTTCAACAGGGTAACCACGATAGCATAACAGACTATGATTAGCGCTTACTTGAGAAATAGCAGTATCACCTGCCACTACATCTGCCAAACCCGCTGTCTTCTTATCCATTTGCTAGTCTCCTTGAGATTTGGTAATAAGACTTTCATAAGCCTCATAATTCAAAATGTCATATAATTTTTGACGCGTCTGCATTTTTGTTAATAAGGTTTCCTGAGATCCGGACTGCAAAATCGTTTGATAAGTCTCAAAGGCCGCTTGTGCCATACAACGAAATGCAGATAAGGGATATAACACCATTGCGGCGCCATGTTCAGCCCATATTTCTTGAGCATAGATTGGGGTTTTACCAAATTCAGTGCTATTGACTAAAATAGGCCTCGGGATAGCTAATGCAATCGCCTCTAATTGGCTAAAATCAGTGATGGCCTCAAGAAAAATCATATCTGCACCAGCTTCGACATAATTTGCTATTCGGACGATAGTCGTTGAGATATCTTCAACAGCTAGCGCATCTGTCCTAGCCATGATCACAAATTCAGGGTCAATTCTTGCATCAACAGCTGCCTTGATTCTATCGACCATGGCAGCAGTGCTTATCAGTGATTTCCCATCACGATGTCCACATCGTTTTACAAAGGGCTGATCTTCAATTTGAACCGCAGCAACACCTATACGCTCCAATTCAACGATGGTTCTGGCAATGGTTAAGATGCTTCCAAAACCTGTATCAATATCAACAAGTAAAGGCAGATTGGAAGCCAAACAAATGCGTTCAGCACAGGCTTTAACTTCAGCAAAACTGGTGAGCGCCAAATCAGGCAACGCGTAGAGGCTATTGGCAACACCCGCTCCTGATAGGTATATGGCATTGGCACCTGCATACGCTGCCAATTTTGCCGTATAAGCATCTAAAACACCCAATATGGGTAACGGTCGATATTTCTGCACCGCCAAACGAAAGAGATGACCTTGAGACACCTACAACCTCCCTGTAATTTCAGCATACTATTATTCTATAATAATAACTCGCCTCGAAAATAACAACGACAATTACCACCAACCCATATGTGATGATCACGAGACATCACATGTATTTCACTTCTGCGCATCAGTCCCTGAAAGGCTTTATATTGGTTTTTAGGTGTTTTTTGTTGCCAAAAACGTAGTAAACGGGGATAAACAGCTGGTGTCGCCGTTTCTTCATAACCAGCCAAGCGCGGTAAAAAACAGCGCGAATAGATGTCAACCTCTGTTGAAGGAGCGGTTGCTATCAACGCCCCTGAAACCAAATTTTTTAAGGCATCAACTTGAATATTTAAGTTCTCAACATCTGCTTGATGTTCAAAATAAGCAATAAGATCTGGGCCATTTTGCCATATTTCAAGCGGTTGAATTGAAAAATATTGGCTAAGGGGCGAAGTGACTATCCCTAATGTGGCTGGGGTGATGGGGTATTCAAGATAGAAGCAATCATTATCACGATGAATCGTTGTTTGTCCTAATGCATTATTGAGGATGAGGGTATCTGATTTTAAGTGATATTGTTCAAATAAAACAGCAGCAACTGCGATACTGCCATGCCCTGTGCCATAAATTTCACCTTGAGCATTGAACCAACGAACATACCATTGTTTATGTTGCAGTCGTACAAAAACGGTTTCCGGGTATTTATTTTCCAGTGCAATAGCAACTAAAAGCTCATCATTTAGTTCTTCAGCAAGCAAACAAACTGCTGTGGCCTGCCCATGAAAAATTTTATCCGTAAAGGTATCGATTAAATATAGCGCTAGATCAGACAACAGCATCCCTTAACAAATAATCATGTCAAAAGAGTAATCGTCTTGGCGCTAAAGATCAAGATATCGACCAATTTTTTAGGCAAGCCAGAACCATACTTTGCAGAAAATGTTTATCAAAAAAAAACTAGCTTTAGCATCCTTTAACTGCATTTTTAAACTCTCTACTGTCACTGTCGTGCGAATCGAATTCGTCAAAAAATTGATGATAACTTGCACAAAATCGTTCGTAGCACCCAGGATGAACTTCTTTCTCTGCATCAAGCGAAAATGGGGTTTTAAATTGAATAATATTGCAATCTAACAGCATTAACGTTGCCAATGCTTTTAGATTTGGATTATTTTTATCAAACCAAGAATCTTCATCCAGGCACATATCCTGATAGGCGTTAGGATAAAAGGATTGACACCATTGTACAAAATCTGCAGAAAGTTTCCCTTCAATGACTTCTTTAATCAATAAGTCATGATTATAAAAATCAGCAAATCGAACGGGTAATAAGCTTCGATTCATATCGAGTATAATATCTTTTAACCCTCTAAAACGGATAGAATAACTTGAATTATTCAGATAAAAATTTGGGCCATAAGCAAGCACAAAATTCTCATAGCTATGAAAGTCTGTGCTGTCAGGCTGAAGCAGGGAATAAAAGTTGCCCCCATTATCAACAACATCTAACAACTGCGGTAACTTTTTAGCATGTCCCATAATTTTATAATAGCACTTCCGAAATTCCTCACTTTTAATATCTTGAGTACGCACTAAGACACGTTCTTTCAAACTTAATGTTGTGCTCTTGTAAATAAGACCATTATTTGTGATGATATCGGCAAAACATTCTAAATACATACGAGAACAATGATGTCCTGTTGATAATGCAAGTCTTAGCAAAGTGGCACTAAATTGAGGATGTTTATTGCCTAATTTTTCTAGGTGCGCAAGGATTAATCCAGCCTGACCTTTTAAAATCGCAACTCGATCGGGACTCAACGCACGCGGTTCGTTCGATTTTAAACGTTTAACCATTTCAAGAATTTCTGCTTTAAGATAAGCCCTTATTCGCTCATATTGATTGAGACCTTCAGGATTTTCTTCTCGCTCCTTTTTTAAAAAATCATCATTTTGGGTTATTTCAGCCTCTATCGTTGCTCGAAGTGCTTTATCCTCTAAATCAATTTGCTCAAATAACGTAATAAATAGATCATAATCAACAGCTTCGGCACTCTGACTAATCGCAAGTTGACTCATTTGCTCAATCAGCAATGCAGATTGCCGCATATGGTCGAAAGTTAACGCCACAGGCTGATCTTTTATTCGAGCTAACATTTTTTCTAAATCTGCTTTGTTCTGAGGTTTGCTGATACCACTTTCTTCAAAAGAAAACGTATTAGATTTTCTTGATATGGGAAACTGGGCACTAGCTGTTGTTATACCAAGCTGATGGGTTAATACATGATCAGCCAGATTAAACGTTATAGTTATAAAAGACAATGATATAGTAATCCAGTTATCAAATCCGAACACAAGACCGGAAAAGATGCCTACACTAATAATTCTATAGATAGAAGCCAATATAGGTGGAAATAAATTTCTCTGATACATTTGCTCTAATATGAAACCCAAAAGATTACCTACAACCATATAAGGTGTGAGATAAAATGCAGCAAAACCAATTGCTGCAATATAGGAAGCAGCCCCTATCCAATTGCTGTATTGGGAAATGAACTGGGCTATATTTTTAAGGGTGACGTTTTTTTCTAATCCAAATGGAAGCGTTTTTTTACTTCCCTCTTGAATTTGATTGGTTTCATAAACATAAGAGAGATAATTAGCACTTGCGACAAGAATATTAACAATCGAATTCAGGTAAGAAAAATTATTTGGAAATATTTCTAATATTACTGCTATGCAAAAATGATTCATTATTGATTGCTTTAGATATAAATAAATCTTATTTGTTGTTTGTCCTGCTTTAATTTCTTCAATGTAATAAAACATTCGATTAATCAGGATGCCTTCTGCGATATAAGGTAAATAGGCTAACATTAAAATACTTAATATTAAGATAAATATGAGTGTATTATGACCAATTTTAATATAATGTCAACATAAATTAAACACTCTATTCCCTGGCTTAATCCTCTAGAATCCCCTCATTTTTTATCCTCAAAAAATAGAGTTCCCCAAAAATCATGAGAGTCTAATAATTCATCAAATTTCATCATCAGCATATTTTTTTCTTCCCCAGTAAAATGTACAAAAAATTTATAATAAAACTGTCCTTGTCTAAATAGTGAGTGTGTCCTTGTTTTGACGGTATTTACTTTGAGCTTTTTATCAAAACCTATCATTTCTCCAGCCTCACCCAAAATGCTCAAGAGGTTATAAGACAAAGCTAAAATCAACATCAACCGGTCACGTCGTTCAGTTGATTTGATGTGTGTTTGTTCAAGCCCCAATCCATAGCGAGAGTCTTTCAAATCTCTAAAATACGGTTCAATCTTCCACCGCCTAGAATAATGATTAACAATATCTCGGGCTTTCAAAGAAGTATTACTCACTAAAAACCAGGCAGCTTTCATGCCTTTGTCTTGTATGGCAATAAATTGTTGAATAGGATACTGTTCTAATGTTAAGTATGCTTGCTTGAGTTGTACAATTTTCCCGTCTTTTTTTAACCATCCTGAGGCTTTGTTTTTTATTTCTTTATGAATAATCGTTGTATTTGATTTAATCCGAATAATATATTTAAACTTCAGCGTTTCTTCTAAAAATCGGAAAAATTTTTGGTCTGCAAATCCTCTATCAGCCAAAAGAATCACTTCTACACCTTCGGGCAATACATCTTTAAATCGACTGAGTAATTGGTCCT
>RGPR01000095.1 GCA_010030245.1 Gammaproteobacteria bacterium | reverse complement strand
AGTCAAGCTATTCAAGTTGGCGCTTGGGTTTTTTTATCTGGCCAAATTGGCCTAGATCCCAAAACAGGACAACTTTGCAGCGATGAGATTGAACAACAAGCCGAACAAATATTTCGTAATCTATCTGCGGTTTGTCAGGCTGCAGGTGGGGGTTTAGCCCAATTATGCAAGATAAATATATATCTCAAAGACATGAACGATTTTGAGCTGGTGAATAGGGTGATGCAGCGATATGTTACAGCGCCTTATCCGGCACGAGCAACAGTTGCAGTGCTAGACTTGCCTAAAGGGGCAAAAATAGAAATTGATGGGGTGATGGTTTTAGCATGAGTTTGTTTATTAGTTTGCACGACGCCAATTTAACTGTGGCAGATAGGGTTTTATTAGACAAAGTGAGCCTTCAAGTCCACCAAGGTCAACGTTTTGCCTTGATTGGACGAAATGGTGCCGGTAAATCAACCTTAATGAAACTCTTAATGGGGAAGTTAAGCTTAGATTCAGGGCAAATCAGCTACCAAAAAGGCTTAACGATTGCAGGTCTTCCCCAGGATTTGAGTCAGCAGTTTGGGCAGAGCGTTTTTGAAGATATTATCGCACGTATGCAAGCTGAGGGTGGCTTAGCCTCCCATTATCAAATCAATGATTTTATTTTAGGTCAAAATGAGGTCGCTTTAAAAGGTGAGCTGCATGATGATCATCACCTGTTAGAAATGATCGCCACGCTCAATCAAATGCTCGATATTTTTGAGCTTAACTTACATGCGCCTTATAGTGGACTATCAGGTGGGATGAAAAGACGCTGTGCATTGATTGCCGCTCTGTTGCAAAAGCCCGATGTACTATGCTTAGATGAACCAACCAACCACCTTGATCTGCGTGCCATCACGTGGCTTGAACATTATTTATTAAAATTTGCAGGGGCAGTTATTTTTGTGACCCATGATAGGTATTTTTTAAAAGCGGTTTCTACCGATATTATTGCCCTGGATCGCGGAAAATTGCGTTTATATAATCAAGGTTATGAGAAATATCTTGATGAGCGTGACGCTGATATTGCTGAATTTGAAAATGAAAGTGAACGCCTGAATCAAAAACTAAAAGCTGAAGAGCATTGGTTGGCAAGAGGGGTTACTGCCCGGCGAAAGCGCAATCAAGGTCGCCTCAAAGCCCTTCATGATTTAAGACAAAACATTGAAAAACGCCAAAAAACCATAGGTCTCCCCGGGAACTGGGATCCTCAGGTTATCCGGTCTGGTCGGGTATTGATGACTGCCGAAAATTTACATTTTTCTTTTCAAGATAAATGCATTGTAGATGATTTTTCTTTTATCATGATGCGAGGCGATAAGATTGGGATTGTTGGTCCGAATGGTTGCGGGAAGACTACTTTAGCAAGAATGCTTTTGGGTGAGATAAAGCCAAACTCGGGAGATGTGCGCTGTTCAAGCCAAATTGAACCTATCTATTTTGACCAACTGCATCGTGAACTCAACTTAGAACAATCGCTGATGTATAACTTGGCTCATGGTGCAGAATATATCGAATTGCCTGAGGGAAAAGTTCATGTGGCAGGTTATTTAAAGGATTTTTGTTTTTCAGCCGATAAACTTCATTTGCCGGTTAAAACCTTATCCGGGGGAGAAAAACAGCGCTTGATGCTTGCTCGATGTTTAGCCATGCCAGGTAATTTTATGGTTTTAGACGAGCCATCTAATGATTTGGATTTGGAAAGTCTTGAACAGCTGGCCAATATGTTGGTAAATTATACGGGTACATTTATATTGATTAGCCATGATCGGGCTTTAATAGAAGACTCTGTCACCCGTTTAATTGTGTGGGAAGGGCCCGGTCAATTTAGAGAAATTTTACCAGAGCAATGGCAAGCAGAAATTAGTGTCAAGGTATCAAATCTAGCAATCGAAGCGACAGCAGCCAAGCCTAAGACTGTACAAACTTTGACTTATGCAGAGCAAAAAGAATTATTAAAAATACCAGATGAAATTGCAAAAATAGAGCAGAAAATCCAGCGAATACATGCTGAGATGGGTGAGGCTCAATTTTATCAACAATCGGCGAATGCGATTGAAAAAGTGCAAACAAATTTGCAAGAACTTGAAAATAAACTAAACGGGTTATATCAACGCTGGTCAGAATTGGAGCAGTTGCAATGATGTCGTTAATTTTTTCGGTATTAGCTTTCTCCATTGTTATTTTTTTTCGTGAAGAATTAACCAGGTATTTTTACCCATTGTTGCAAAGGCATTATTTGATGGTTTTTTTACTCATGTTACTGCTTAGTTACTGTGGTGTGACTTTATATCAACAATTTCAATCTTTTTTGATTTTTATGGTTTATCAAATCACTCATTTAAAAATTGGCATGGCGCATATCATTCCTTTTAATGTGTCCGCGTATTTTATGACTTATTTGTTACATTTTATCATCATCGCTTCTTTACTCATCAGTTATGCCCATTATGCTGTTAAACACCAGAGTTTAATCGATAAGGAACAGGTTAGATTAATCCGTCAATTCGTCTATCTGATGTTTTTAATTCTCATGCTCATTTTTAGCTATGAATATGATTTAAGTCGGTATTTTTAGGGTATTTTCAAGCTGCCTTTTTGGTTGTAATATTATCCTGTTGACTAAATAAAATGCCGTGATAGGATGAGAAGCTAAATTCAACCTGGAGGTGTGTAATGAAAAAAATAATCTTAATGCTGTTGTTTTCAGGTGTCATTTTTCCCGTATATGCGCAATCAAAAAATCTTCATGCTTACCCAATTGATGGGTCTGATAAGAAACTGCAAGTATCATCTAATATAAAGACAGCGCCTAGTTGTTTGATTAAAATTAGCAATGATAGCCATGATGATATTATGGTGTATGGGACTTTTGATGATGGTACTATTCTTGAACCATTTATGATTTATGCTTATGAAAATCCGCATTATATTTCATTGTTTGATTATAATTTCTGTCATGCAGGTATGGACATTGGGATTAATACTTTAAGCGGTTTAAATTTGTATCATGACTATACTTGGGTTAATAGTCGTTTACGTATTGTATCCGGATGGTTTAAGCCTTATCTTGTGATGGAAGCAAAAGGTCCTCGAGTTTAATATCTTTTTAAAATGGAGTTATTGTGTTATTAAGATGTATGTTTTTTATGTGTTGTTTTTTGAGCTTGCAGGGCTGTGGATCAAGTGGCTTCCAAGAAAGTACTGGTGAATATTTAGACAGTTCGGCGGTGACAACGAAAGTGAAGGCAAGATTGTTTGATATGTTAGGTAGTGAATCTTTTGCCATCAAAGTGAAAACGTATAAAGATTGGGTGCAGCTTAGTGGATTTGTCAATTCAGCGCTGATTAAGCGCCGTGCAGGCATTATTGCAGATAATACGGTAGGTGTGAAGTATGTGCAAAATGACTTGATTGTTAAGCAGGTTCCAGTGCAGACTAATGAGCAAACAGCTTGGCGTTATAGGTGAGATGAAGATGACAACGATGCAGAATATGGCAACATTTGATCCTGAAATTGCTCAGCTTGTGGATAAAGAGCTGGTGCGACAAGAAGCGCACCTTGAATTGATTGCGTCTGAAAACTATGCTAGCCCTAGAGTAATGGCGGCACAAGGGACCATATTAACCAATAAATATGCCGAAGGCTATCCACAAAAGCGATATTATGGTGGATGTGAATTTGTCGATCAAATTGAAGAATTAGCAATTGTTCGTGCCAAGAGTTTGTTCCAAGCTGAATTTGCTAATGTTCAGCCCCATTCAGGTTCTCAGGCAAATGCGGCTGTTTTTTTAGCCTTATTGGCTCCAAATGATATCATTTTAGGCATGTCTCTTTCTGAAGGTGGACATTTAACACATGGTTCTAAAGTTAATTTTTCCGGTAAATTATATCAATCTGAATGTTATGGTCTTGATCCTAATACTGGACAAATTGATTATCAGCAAGTTCGAGAAAAAGCACTAAAACATCGACCAAAAATGATTATCGCAGGATTTTCAGCGTATTCGCAATTGATTGATTGGTCTATTTTTAGGAGCATCTGTGATGAAGTTGGTGCTTATTTATTGGCCGACATGGCTCACGTTTCAGGGCTAGTTGCGGCAGGTCTTTATCCATCACCATTGCCTTATGCCGATGTGGTGACCACCACTACCCACAAAACCTTAAGAGGTCCTCGTGGAGGGATGATTTTAGCTGCTGATTCTGCAAATTTATCACCAAAAATTCAATCAGCATTATTCCCTGGGACCCAAGGTGGACCTTTGTTGCATGTGATAGCCGCTAAGGCTGTTTCATTTTTAGAGGCCTTACAGCCTCGCTTCAAGCAATATCAACAACAGGTTCTAGATAATGCTGATATGATGGCTAAAACCTTTATGGATCGTGGGTTTCAAGTAGTTTCAGGAGGCACTAAAAATCACATGATGTTGCTGGATTTAAGTCCACAACAACTTACAGGTAAATTTGCTGATGCTCTGCTTGGATCTCATCACATCACGGTGAATAAAAACAGTGTCCCCAATGACCCGCAATCCCCTTTTATCACCAGTGGTATTCGAATTGGAACACCTGCAATTACCACACGAGGCATGAATACCAAAGATATGCAAGACATTGCCAATTGGATTGCTGATATGTTGTTAGAACCTGAAAATAAAGCCTTACATATTGATATTAAGCATCAAGTTGAACACTTGTGCCATAACTATCCAGTCTATGAGGGACGTGAACTTTGGATTTAAAAGAGGGATGATTGATGTACTGTCCATTTTGTTATGCAGAAGATACAAAAGTGGTTGATTCGCGATTGGTTGCACAAGGAGAACAAGTGCGACGTCGGCGAGAATGTTTGATTTGCCAACAGCGTTTTACAACATTCGAAACTGCGGAACTTATCTTGCCTATGGTTATTAAGCGAGATGGGCGCCGTGAGAATTTTCATTTGGAGAAATTGAGAGCAGGAATGCAAACGGCCCTAGAAAAAAGGCCAGTCAGTATTGATATTTTAGATGAAGCATTAACGAATGTTTTACAAAAAATTCGACGTTGTGGGGAAAGAGAGCTTGAATCTCGTTTGATTGGTGAATGGGTGATGCAAGAGCTTTACCAAATTGATCATGTTGCCTATGTACGTTTTGCTTCAGTTTATAAACGATTCAAGGATATTAGTGAGTTTCGTGAAGCCTTGGAACAAATGAAAGAAAAATAAGAGGTTCTGTGTGGAAAATCGTCAAGTGATACGAAAAAGGCAAAAAGCAAGAAAATTATTGGTACAGGCTTTATATCAATCGCAATTAAATCATGCCGAACCTGCGGAAATTATTGCTCAGTTTTTAACTGAAAATGATAGCAGTAAGTTTGATCAAACTTATTTTGAACAACTCCTTAAAGGGATTATCCACGAGCAGAAAACAATTGACGGCTATATCATTAAATATCTTGATCGCGCTGTTGAAATGCTTAATCCAGTTGAGTTTGCTGTTTTGCGCTTAGGGACTTATGAGTTTATGCATTGCATCGATATTCCATTTCGTGTTGTGATTGATGAGGCTATTTCCCTTTGTAAAACATATGGTGCAGTGGAAGGTCATCGTTATGTCAACGGGGTACTGCATCATTTGGCAAGCGATCTTCGGGTAGAAGAAGTTAAACATGCAAAAAAATAACATCAACATGCAGGATTTAAAGCATCGAGTATTTACCGATTGGCGTTATTTTATTGGTTTTGGCTTTGGTAGTGGTTTACTTCCTAAAATGCCAGGAACATGGGGTACTCTAGCGGCTCTGCCATTGGTTTTTGGCTTGTCCTATATGCCTTTATGGTGTTCAATCATATTTATTTTGCTTTATTTTATTTTAGGTTCATGCTTAAGTGAAACGTTAAGCACTGAACTTGGGGTGCATGATTATGGCGGTGTAAACTGTGACGAAGTTGTGGGTTTTTTGTTTTTGATGTTGCCATTTCCTTGTACCTGGCAATATCTCTTGTTAGGTTTTGTGCTGTTTCGTTTTTTTGATATCGTCAAACCCTTTCCAATTGGATGGATCGACCATCATATTGACGGCGGTTTTGGTATGATGTTTGATGATATTGTCGCGGCCATCATGTCAATGATGCTGATGTTTATTATCCAATATGGAGTAAGGTATTTCTTATGAATAATAATCATAAAGAATTATTAAGCATGTTGTTAACCGCAGTCATTGTTTTTTGTGCCTTATTTATTGCCCATCGTTTTTTACAGCCAATGGCCTGGGCAGGTGTTTTGGGCATCACGACATATCCCTTATATCGTCTTTTTTCTCGTCCTTTTGGGCGTTTTAATCAAGTGGCTGCTTTCTTATTTACCTGTCTGTTATTTGCATTGTTGATGTTGCCTTTGAGCTGGATTGTAACTGTGTTAGTTCGAGAGTCGCATATTTTTCTAAGCTTTCTTCAATATTTGAATGACAATGGCAATGCTGCGCCTGAATGGTTGGTGCATCGAATGCTGCGCCGATCAGTCTGACCGAGTTGTCGGCCGCTTGGCCGTCATTCAAGTCGACCGCGATTTTTTGATCAGCAAATTGAAAACGTTCGATGCCGGTGAGCGTATCGTTACCTTCCGTCCCGGACACAGTCATTCCCAAGCTTGTGCCGAGAACGGTGTAATTCGCACGGTTGCTGCTATAGACCGCTGTGTCGGCCCCCAAACCACCATTCAGCGTGTCATTGCCTTCCAAGCCATTCAGCGTATCGTTTCCACCGGCTGCAAGAATAAAATCATCCCCGGATGTACCCGTCAAATTATCAGGGTCATCAGTGCCGAACAATACATTGGGAGGTACAGTGCCGGTCTCGCCAGAAAAATTGGCGGGGGAATTAGTCCCCGTCGAACCATCCCGGTTGATTGACTGTATGCCATCGACCGGTAATCCGGCATAAGTTATCGTACCGCCAAACATTCCGGGAAAAGTGACGGTGCCGCTGCCGGTAAACAAAAAACCAT
>RGPR01000094.1 GCA_010030245.1 Gammaproteobacteria bacterium | reverse complement strand
GTTGATATACTTAACGCACTTGGAAGCAAAAAAACAATATCAAGCACTCCAGCAATTGAAATTGCTCTTGAAAAGATTCAAGCGATCTGTAATCAAAAATATTCCAACCAATCTTTTTATGGAAATGCAGCACTTAATCGCTTAATGTTATTAGACGAGGAAATAGCACGACACTTAACTCCAGAAGTATTAAGCTTTATTTTTACTAATAAGGAAACAGCTAAAATATTTCGTAATTCAAGCGGTCAAATTAATCTTTGGGGCGCAATTTATCACGGCTTTAAGGACGGGTTACATTTGATTCATTACATGCCTAATAATGAACAAGATTATAATCCTGTTGCTTATCAACAACAACAGCATAAATTTACCTCAAACACATTACAAATAGTTAAGAATATGTTGTTAGCTGCTAAGGTTGAGGGAATAACAGAGGTTTGGGACATAAAACCTGAGCAGAAAAGAAATCCATCTGAACTCATCGCCCAATATGATAAAATCATTGATACAGTAAATTGTTTAAAGGAAAATAGACGCTCAGATGAACTTTTACAAGTGCCAGGTTATAGTCCAGATCAAATGCGAAGCCAAGTGCAAAGAGGATTTCAAAGATTATGTGGAATGAAAGGCATTAAAAATCCTAATGAAGGAACACTTGATGCATTTTGTGAAGCATTTTTGCATAACGAAGCTGCCATGTTAGATGGCTGGGTTATTCATTTGTTTTATGACAGGGCGCACATTGAGGCAGCTCTTGAACAAGGAACGACATATCAGTTTCAGGATAATACCTATAATTTCCAGGATATTTTTAGAGCGATGATAGCTAAAATTGCCAGGAATCCTGATAATTATCCTGCTTGTGCCAAAGAACAATTTTGTCTACGTTTTGGATTGGTTGAAAGTGATTTAAAAGTGCGTTTTGCAGCAGCTTATAAAACATCTTCTTCTAGCAAAGAACTTATGTCGACACGCATAGACCCAATAACAAACTCGTGTTCAAATGGCCTGGCCTATTACGCCACATTTCAAGACAGTTTAGAACAGCTTAAAAAAAGCCTGAGTGATACAGAATGTGATTATCAAAAAAACAATTTGTTTGAAGGTTTAAAGAGAGCAGAAGAAGAATTTCTTATAACGGCGACTCCAACTTCATCGCAAACTCTAATTGCGAAGTTTCATCAACATTGCAAAGAACATATAGAAAATGCAGATAAAATGATGGGACATGGCTCTCTATATCGCATTGCTGAGGTGTTAATTAAAGCTGTCGTTGGTTTATTTATTGGGATTGGCATGGTCCTTGGCGCATTAGTGGGTCAAGGTTTGCTTAAAGCAGCGCATCGGCAAAAGTTTTCAGATACTTTTTTTACATTGAATCAGACTAAGGCGTCGAAAGTATTAAATGAATTCGCACAAACGCTTGATAATTCTTTTACAAGTACTAATGCTTGATGAAAAGTCTTGTTCATCGCCTGTTATCAAAGCTATATGCCTAAAACCGGCTATCGCCGGTTTATTCAGTAGTTATGATCAATGATTGATTTTTTCAAGTATTGTGGCAGACCATGTTGATAAGGGGGGTAAGCCTCTCCTTGAATGAGTGGGAGAATATAATCGCGACAAGCTTCTGTAATGCCCATGCCATCTGCTCGAATAAAGTGTTTTGGCATTGGTTTTTCAATATTGGCAACCGCATGTAAAGGCACATGATTCATGCGCCATTGATAAGGCTTATCTTGGATACGCTCAATCACCGGCATCACCCCATGATGTCCACTTAAAGCCAATTCAACTGCATGTCGCCCTAAGGCATAAGCTTGATCGACATCAACTTGTGAGGCGATGTGGCGGGCTGCTCGTTGAAGATAATCAGCAATCGCATAATGATGTTTATGGCCTAAGCGTTCTTGTACCAGCGACGTTAAATAATTTGCGACACCGCCAAGTTGAGAATGGCCAAAGGCATCTTGACGACTTTGGGCTGATAAAAACTCACCTTTGTCATTTTGTATGCCTTCTGAGCTAACAATCACACAAAATCCATGTTTTTTGACACAGGAATCAACTTTCTCTAAAAAGACTGCTTCATTGAAAACCACTTCAGGGAATAAAATAATATGTGGCGCTTCATGTTCATGATGGCCTGCAAGACCTGCTGCAGCTGCAATCCATCCGGTATGCCGACCCATGACTTCTAAGACAAATACCTTGGTCGAGCTTCTTGCCATAGAGGCCACATCCAGAGATGCCTCAAGCGTTGACACCGCAACATATTTCGCAACAGAACCATAACCTGGGCAATTGTCAGTTAGCGGCAAGTCATTATCAATGGTTTTAGGAATACCAATACATTGCATTGGCCAACCCATCGCTTCAGCCCGTTCTGAAATTTGCCAAGTGGTATCTTGAGAATCACCACCACCATTATAGAAAAAATAGCCAATATGATGTGCTTTAAAAATCTCAATCAGCTGAGTGAACTCTTCTTCTTTTTTGAGCTTATGACGGCAAGAACCAAAAGCGCCACCTGGCGTATGGTAGAGTTGTTGGAGCTCTTCTTCTGATAACTGGCTACAATCAAACAGTTGCTCATGCAGTACACCTAAAATACCGTTTTGCGCTGCAAAGATTTTATTGATTTTATCAGGATGATTTAAAGCGGATTGAATCACACCGGCCGCGGTTGCGTTAATGACGGCAGTAACGCCCCCAGATTGTGCATAAATGGCATTTTTTGCCATAATCCCTCCAGCTCGAAAAATGTTTAAAACATAGTTTAGCAAAGACCATGAGGAGAGATAAAGTCTTTAGGCTTGTTTTCAAAAAATAAAGGGTAAGAAAGGGATAAGGCTTGGCGCTAAAAGCAAATTGAGTTAGGATTAGGCATAATTATTTTTAAGTGCTAAGGAAAAATTGTGAAACCTGTGCGTACTCGATTTGCACCTAGTCCAACTGGATATTTACATGTTGGCGGGGTTAGAACAGCCTTGTTTGCTTGGTTGTATGCCAAACATTTTAAAGGACATTTTATACTTCGGATTGAAGATACCGACCGAGAACGTTCGACCACTGAATCAGTGGGCGCGATTTTAGATGGGATGGCCTGGCTTGGACTGGATGCCGAAGAAGGTCCTTACTATCAAAGTGAACGTATGGACCGTTACCAAACAGTGGCCAATAGCTTGCTTGATGAAGGGAAAGCCTATCGTTGCCGCTGCTCACATGAACGTTTAGAACAATTGCGTTCAGCTCAAATGGAAGCAGGGGAAAAGCCTCGTTATGATGGTCACTGCCGCGAACTGCAACATGATGCCAGTGAGCCGTTTGTGCTGCGCTTTAAAACGCCAAAATCAGGAGAAGTTGTTTTTCAGGATTTAGTATATGGTGAAATTCATGTGGCCAATGCTGAGCTTGATGATTTGGTCCTTGTTCGTCAAGATGGGGTGCCAACCTATAATTTTGCAGTGGTCATTGATGATTGGGACATGGACATTACCCATGTGATTCGTGGTGATGATCATATCAATAATACCCCTAGACAAATCAATATTTATCAGGCGTTAAACGCATCTTTGCCCATTTTTGCCCACCTGCCTATGATTTTAGGCCCAGATGGCAAGCGCTTATCAAAGCGGCACGGTGCCGTTAATGTGATGAGCTTTAAGGAAGAGGGGTATTTGCCACAAGCTCTTTTAAACGATTTGGTGCGTCTTGGTTGGTCGCATGGTGATCAAGAAATCTTTTCACTTGAAGACATGATTCGAGATTTCAATTTGGCGCATGTGAGTCGCTCAGCATCTGCATTTGACTATGATAAATTGCGTTGGTTAAATCAACATTATTTAAAAACACTGCCTTGGGAAGAGACTCTTGATGAGTGGTTGTGGCAGATGCATCATCAAGGCCTAGATATTCATCAAGGCCCGAGTTGGGAAAAATTGCAAATCTTACAAGCGCCTCGTCATAAAACCTTGAAAGAGCTGGTCGCTGATAGTGCTTATTTTTATCAGGATTTAAGCCTTAATGCGCTAGAGCTGCAGCCATTTAGAACCCCAAGCTTAGATGCCGCAATTGCAGAGTTGATGCAGCGTTTTGAAGCACTTGGCAGCCAAGATTGGCAAGCAGCTATCCTCATGAATATTGTCAAAGAAACTGCGCAACGACATGAATTAAAGATGCCGCAATTAGGCCAGCCGCTGCGTATTATTCTCACCGGGAGTCTTAACGCGCCAAGTTTAGATGGTATTTTAGAATTGCTAGGTGTTGAAAAAACACGAAAGCGCCTTGCTTCATATTAACTACAGTTTAAGCCAGGTAGAACAACCTCCTGGCTTGAAAACATCAATTAAAACACCATAAGCTTAAGAAAGCAGTGTCTTCTATTTTTGTATAGCCTGCTTTAATCCTATCAATGTCTGATTCATTTGATGGGTATATCAACTGCAAATAAGAGAGTCCAAGCATTAGCGTGCATGTTTAGTAGTGCGCTAATTAATCTCTTTTTGGGTTAAAAAAAACCATAACTATTGATATCGCAACGTTTAACAGCTAAACTTTTTAAGAATGAATGTTCTATTAGTGATAACGTGATTAAAACTTTATCGTGTGCAGTGTAAAATATTGTTAAAAAAAACAATAGCACTTGGAGAAAATTCGAATACAAGCTAAAATATATACAAATGAAATAGGTCTTTTCAAAATATAATTTTTCTAGCAGTATCCTAGCAGCTATCTGCTATTGGATAATTTGAAAAGTGATTAAATCTTAAAAAAGTATCGAATCCTTATGAGCATAAATGAACAAGAACAGCAACGTTCCCAAATAACCAAAGTCATTAATCTCGGCCGCGAACAAAATTATCTCACCTATGCTCAAATCAACGATTTACTTCCTAATATCGTTGATACAGAACATTTTGATGTCATCATTTCGATGTTAGAGGGCATGAATATCAAGGTGTTTGAATTTCCGCCTAGTGAAGATGAATTGGCACTTCTTGGGAATACTGAAGAAATTCCAGAAGATGTCGAAGAAGCCGCGATGGTTTTGGCTTCTGTTGATAAGGAGACGGGTCGTACCACTGATCCTGTGCGTATGTATATGCGTGAGATGGGGTCGGTCGAATTATTAACCCGAGAGGGTGAAATTAAAATTGCGATGCGTATTGAAGAAGGCACACGTCAAGTCTTGAGTTCGCTGGCAAGTTATCCTGAAACCATTGATGTCCTTCTTAACGAATATGATAAAACACTTACTGAAGAAGTGCGTTTAAGCGATATTATTCTAGGCTTCACTGATCAAGAAATTGCAAGCCCCACAGCTGAGCCAATTTTTGATGAGGCCGCCTTAGACGCTGATGTTGAACCTCAAATCGCAGAAAGTGAAAGTGATGAAGACGGAGGCTTGCCCGGTGATGATGGCCCTAACCCTGAAGTTGCCAAAGTGTATTTTGATGAGCTACGAGATCGCTATACTATAGCCTGCCAAGAATTAAGTAAACATGGCCGCCATCATGCCAAAACAGAGCAGGCTTTCTTGGATATGGCAGAATCTTTCCTCAAACTCAAGTTGACTTCACGTCAAATTGATTTGTTAATGGAACATTTTCGTCAAATGCGCCTTGAAATTCGTGATATTGAACGTCAAATTATGCGACTTTGTATTGAAAAAGCGCGCATGCCTCGTAAAGTATTTATTGACACCTTCCCAGGGCATGAAGCGAATCCAGACTGGTTAAAATCAGTCAAGAAGCAGTTTGCAAAACAACTGGATTTAGAGCGCTTAGAACAGATGGAAGCAGCTATTCTAGCCACACAAGAAAAATTAATCCAATTTGAGCAAAAAACCTGTTTAACGGTGACAGAAGTTCGTGATATTAATCGTGAAATGTCAATTGGTGAAGCCAAAGCAAGACGCGCGAAAAAAGAAATGGTTGAAGCAAACTTGCGTCTTGTGATTTCGATTGCCAAGAAATACACTAATCGTGGTCTTCAATTCCTCGATTTAATTCAGGAAGGCAACATCGGCTTGATGAAAGCTGTTGATAAATTCGAGTACCGCCGTGGTTACAAATTCTCAACCTATGCCACATGGTGGATTCGACAGGCAATTACACGTTCGATCGCTGACCAAGCTCGTACCATTCGAATTCCTGTTCATATGATTGAAACCATCAATAAGCTTAATCGCATTTCTCGTCAAATTCTTCAAGAAACCGGTCGTGAAGCGACACCTGAAGAATTGGCTGAAAAAATGGACTTAAGTGAAGATAAAATTCGAAAAGTCTTAAAGATTGCTAAAGAGCCGATCTCTATGGAAACACCAGTTGGTGATGATGATGAATCTCATTTGGGTGATTTCATTCAAGATGAGAACATGCAGTCTCCTGTTGATTCAGCAACTGCTGAAAGTTTAAGAGAAGCAACTTTAGAAATTCTTGAAACCCTGACGCCAAGAGAAGCTAAAGTATTAAGAATGCGTTTTGGTATTGAGATGAATACTGATCATACCTTAGAAGAAGTCGGTAAACAATTTGATGTGACTCGAGAGCGTATTCGTCAAATTGAAGCCAAGGCTTTGAGAAAACTAAGACATCCCGCACGTTCTGAAAAACTACGCAGTTTCTTAGAAACTGATGAGGTATAAAAAGGGGGGAATCCCCCTTTTTCTGTTATTGACAAGCATCGCCTGTAAACCTATACTATCGATGTTTTAAATCGATTCAAAATCGGGCCTATAGCTCAGTTGGTTAGAGCAGCGGACTCATAATCCGTTGGTCCTAGGTTCAAGTCCTAGTGGGCCCACCAATTGTATTATTTGATAGGCATTTAGCCCGATCTTTTCCAAATCCACTAAAATGCCAATTCCCCTCATTAAGATGATCAACTTTTTGATACAAAAAATAGAAACTAGGTTGGGACTTAGAATTAGGATTTCTATAAACACAGCTTAATACTTGGAAGGTCCTTTCAAAAACCAAATCTGGCTCAGTTTTATATCCAGTAATTTCAGCTAAAAACCATTCATCAGAAGCGCGTTGTTCTATATCATTTGAGTGAATCAACCAATGTTGATGTCTAAGATCTTCAGATCCATTAAAACAAGTTCCTAAATCATAGTTACATGAAATTGTTTCTGGGCACACTACAATTTTAGCAAATACATTACTTCTGAAAACTCCCCAAAAAATCGAATTCAAAAGTCATAGCATATGCCCCCAAAGGTAAACATATCCTCCATGGTTTGTTGGGACACTTTTTCTTCTTCCAAGATTCTATCAATACGATGTTTATCTACCAACTTTTGTATGCCATGAA
>RGPR01000093.1 GCA_010030245.1 Gammaproteobacteria bacterium | reverse complement strand
GTCAAGGAAAATAAAGAAGTGAGGTATTTGTGGTAAAGATTCAGCGTATCAGATATTTGCTTATGTATCATGTTATCTATGTTCTAACAATAGGATTGTAGGATTTTAAGCAGAAGGTGTGGTACAAATTAATTAAAGGGTAATTCTAAAATCATTCTTGATTTTGTGATTTTCTGTCGTAAGATACACAACATATTGTGGCTGGAAGCCTAAAATGAAAGGACTCAATCATGCAAAAACGCTCTTTGCTTTTTGAAAGTTTAGAATCTAGAAGAGTATTATCTAATACTGTTATTGCTATAATTGATAGTGGTACAGATACGTCTCATCCTTACATTAGTTCTCACCTATGGACCAATCCTGGAGAGATTGCTGGTGATAATATTGATAATGATCATAATGGATATGTTGATGATATTCATGGATGGAATTTTGTAGAAAATAATAATAATGTACAGGATGGATATGGTCATGGTACGGCGGTAACGGGTCTGGTTGTGGCTAATAATGTTTCTGATGTAATGATTTTAAGATTTCAAAATAATCAGGGATTAGGATTTACCGGCGAAGCTATTAAGGGTATAGAATATGCTACCATGATGAAAAGAGACTTTAATATTAATGTAGTAGCTATTAATGCTAGCTGGGGTGGCGGATTAGGATATTCTAGTTTATTATATGCTGCTATTAATAATGCTGGAACTAATGATATAGCTTTTGTGGTTGCTGCTGGAAATAGTGGTGCGGATAATGATGCTGTTCCACGATATCCTGGATCTTATGATTGTTCTAATATTATTAATGTGGCGGCGGTGACTGATCAAGGATATTTGACATCATATTCTAATTATGGAAAAAATAGTGTGGATTTGGGGGCCTATGCTAATGGAGTAAATACTACTTTTCCTAATAATAGTTATGGATCTTTTGCTGGTACCAGTGCTGCTGCTCCTAGAGTATCTAGCTCTGTAGGTTATTTAAAATCTCAGAATCCTTCATGGAGTATTGATCAGGTTAAAAGCTATATATTTAGTACTGTGGAAAAAAATAATAGTTTAGCAGAGAAGATTGTTAGTGGGGGAGTATTAAATAAGAGTCTAGTTTTTAATGTTCCAGAACCCATCAAGACTCCAGCTTCTATAAGTCTACCAGTAATTAGTACTCCAATTGGTAACGTGGAAGTTTTATCATTAAGAAAAATTAAGGGGTGGGCTTTTAATAGTGATAGTGGATCCAAGCCAGTTGTAGTAAAAATTTTTATAAACGATGTGATGGTAAAAATTTCAGTATCTCGAAGTTATAGAGGAGATTTAAGAAGTAGTTTAGGGTCTAGCTACCATGGATTTAATATGAAGCTAAATCCCAAGTGGTTTGTTGTTGGGGAAAACAGAGTAAGTGTGAAAGTGGGAGATAATGTGATATGGAGTGGAAAGATTAATAAATAGTGGCTAATAAACTGGCCAATTATTTATTGAGGTCGGCTATTGTTTTTAGACCACCCGGCGATTTTCAAAAATTTCTCAAGGTAAGGCGAAAAAACGAAAAAACCCCCCTTCTTCTAGTCAGTGTCTGGTCCTAGTCTGGTGCCAATGAGCGACCACTTGTCGTAAGTAGTCTGGTCGTAAGGACTTAGTATTGGTTTATGGGCAAAAATTTGATGTAAGTGCTTATGCTGTAAGGACTTATGACGAGTTTTGACGCAAAGACTGTGCCACAAAAAATATTTTTATTTGGCATGAAATTATATTTGAAATTTTTCAAGATTTTGCTTGAAAGCGTCGAATATATCTGTATAATGAAAGCATCAAGAGAAAAGGGAGAGATGAAAATGAAAATCGGTGACTTTGTTTTTGCGGAATATGATAACGGTGAAATTGTGAACGGAGAAGTGATCAACGTTCGCATGTTCGGTGATCGGATGCTGTTGACGGTAAAGGCCGATCAAGGCTATCGTTCGATCTATACCGATAAGTGTGTGACGCTCGAAGTGATGGAAGCCTCTAAGTAAAAAGGAAATAGTAATGGAAAAAATGATCGACGAGAATGGAGAGGAATGGATTGTGGGTTATGGAGAGGATGATGTTGTGGATTTCGACGATTATTCGTGGGATCCAATCATGGGTGATTCCGAAGATGATGTTGAAACGGATGATGTGTGGCTCGATGATTTCCAAGGCGAGGAGGATTGGGCATGACTCAGGAAATTCGTGATCTTGCAAATTCGCTTGGGCTTGTTGTGGCAAGCGTTTGGGATGGATATTCTCGCAAATGGATCGTAAGCGAACGGGATGGATACTGTACGCTGTTCACCACGAACGACTACGATACGCTTGTTCAGGGATTGAGGGATGGGGGAAAGTTTCGACCACTGTAAATCCGTATACTACTGTACAAAAACTCGACGTAAACCCTTACTGCCAAAGGAGTTACGACGAATTTTCGCCGCAAAATTTGACGTAAGTACTTGTGCTGTAACGACTTACATCAACTGTTGACGCAAACAGTATGCCATTTAAAAATTCTTTTTTTGGCACGATATTTGCTGTAGCTAACCTTACGATATTGTAAGGAAGATTTTAGTTGACATCTAAAGATAGGACGGTATAATGTCGATATAAGAAGAAAGAAAGAAAGAGAGTTTGAAAGATGATGAATAAGTTTGAGATGATTAAGGTTTCGAAAACGACGTTTGCAATGGTTAAGTATGGAAAGGTTATCTATCTTATCCAACATGGAAAGATTATCCAAGATCCCTTGAAGGTTCGATACTTTCAAAGAATGATCTAAAAAACATTTGTACACTATTGACAACATAAAAATATCTGGTATAATTAAGAAAAGAAAGAAAGAGAAAAAGAAAATGAATATCAAGACTTTTACCAAATCACTCAAGCCTATCTACATCTACGACCATATCGTTCATATGCAGAATGGAAAAGCCTATAGGGTTTACCGTTGCAATTCTGATAATGCAGTTCATGAGTACATGCGTTCTCAGGGTTTCGATACCAAAGAAATCGTAAGGATTGATTTGGTTACCCCTAAGAAGTAGGGGTTGACGGGTAATGTTCAAGCGTACACTATACCTCTTAGTGGGGGGTATGTGAACATTTGTACACTTAGCAATAAAACTCGACGTAAACCCTTGCCACATAAGGAGTTATGACGAATTTTCGGGCAAAAATTTGACGTAAGTACTTGTGGTATAACGACTTACGATCAGTATTTTAGCCTTTATTACCTATCTTAACACACAGCAAATACCGTGCCATAGAATATTTTTCTTTTTGGCATGAAATTATATTTGAAAAATTCCAAAAATTTCGCTTGCAACCTAAAGAATACTCTGTATAATACCGATATAAGAAGTAAGAGAGAAAGAGAGAAAGAAAATGGAAAACATGATCGTCCTTAACACTGTGGCTGAACTGACTGAGTTTCTTAACAATACTAGCCTTGATACTCTGGTGAATCGGGTTGCTTTTGCTTCCGATCTTCTCGACCATGTTCGTGCAAGCGGATGCAACCAGATTGCAATCGATGATGAGCTTGGATTCATGGATGATGGTGGTTGGATCGAGATTGACGAAATGGGCTATGTTGTGGATGATTTCGCAATCTGCTAAAAATACGAACATAAGAAAGAAGGAAAAGAAAATGAATCATTGTGAAGCTGTTAAGATGGTGAAGGGAAAGGGTAATAAGAATACCCGTAAGGTGGGCAACAATACCTATGCGGAAATTCTTTCTGATGGTAGCGTGGGCATTATGCTACATAGTACCTATGTTGTGAAAATTCATCCCGACAATAGTGCTACCCTCAATACTGGGGGATGGTATACTAGCACCACGAAGGATCGAATCAACAAGTATTCGCCAGTACGAGTATATCAGCGTAAGGGAGAATGGTACCTGAACAACGGTACACTATATGAGGATGGTATGGTAGTGTGAACATCTGTACACTACTGTACAAAAACGCGACGTAAAGCCTTACCCCATAAGGAGTTACGTCAAATTTTTGCCCGAAAATTTCTCCTAAGTACTTATGCTGCAACGACTTACGACAAGTTTTCAGAGCAAACGCTGTGCCACAAAAAATTATTTTATTTGGCATGAAATTATATTCGAAATTTCTCAAGATTTCTCTTGAAAGGGCCGATATACTCTGTATAATAGAGGTATCAAGAGAAGAGAAAGGGATAAGAAATGAAAATCGGTGACTTTGTTAACGCTGAATACGACAATGGCGAAGTGGTTGTTGGTGAGGTTATCAACGTGAGGATGTTTGGGGATCGGATGCTGCTGACGGTTAAGGCGGAACAAGGATACCGTTCCATCTATACCGATAAGTGTGTTAAGCTTGAAGTGGCCGAAGCCGTTAACTGAAAAGGAAAACAAATAATGAATAGCCTCGACTCTATCTTTTCTGCTATGCGAACGGGTAAGTATGGGTGTGTTATCGACACCAAGGGAAATGCCCATGTTGGTATTATCAATTGTGTGATGCGTGAGGATGGCAGCGGAAAGAATTGGATTGTGACGATTACTAATAAGACAGTTGGTCATGAGAATGTTTTTTTTCACGCTAAGTGAAAGGTATAGAAAATGAAAAACTGGATTTGCTACAATTTGTTTGGCGAACATCCCGACGATGTTGATACTTTCGGAATGATTCTTGGTATTAGTATTCTAAGCTTTTTGGTTTTTTGGGCTTCTTATCTTTTTGTTTATATTCCCTTCTTTTACTTTGGATGAAAAATGAATATCTCTCAACTAAGCAAATGTACAGTACAAACTGCTTTAAGGATTGAACAAATTCGTTTGCAATATGCTTTGAGTGAATCGGATAAGGAAACTATTAAGAAAAGCATTAAGGAATTGGCACAGGATTTGCTGGTACGTTATCGAAAAGAAATTGACGCAAACCCTTGAGGCGTAAGGAGTTACGTCAAATTTTTGCCGCAAAATTTTTCCTAAGTACTTATATACCAACAACTTACAACAAGTTTTGACGCATATCGTATGCCAAAGTAAAATATTCTTTTTTTGGCATGAAAATTGCTCTGATAAACCTTACAACATTGTAAGGAAACTACCAAAGATTTCGCTTGCAACCTAAAGAAAAGCCTGTATAATGTCGGTATAAGAAGAAAGAGAGAAAGAAAATGAAAACCAAGTTTCCTATCGTCGAAAATGCCAAGCGTCAAGCCCGACTGTGCTTCCTCGGTATCGCGATTCCTCACCAACCCTCCCTTGCGGATGGTGTGTACGGTCCGATCCGTAGCGAGAAGGTGCTGAAGTTCAATCGTAAAGCCCTAAAAAATCTGGGCAAGATTCGCAAGGAAAAGGCTGATCCCCGCCTTGTGGGGGGTGAGGATCGCATGATTGTGAAGGTTGGCAAGCCGGGTTCAGCCGAAAGGGTTGCTGCTCTTGAGGCTCAATATACCGCAATTCTCGCTTGTGGAGAGGAAGTATCCCCCTTTTCGGAGGGGTGATCTTCTGTACACTGTACAAAAAACTCGACGTAAAGCCTTACGGCATAAGGACTTACGGCGAATTTTTACCGCCGAATTTGACGTAAGTGCTTATATACCAACGACTTACGTTCAATGCTTACATATTAGGCGTTTCTGTTTATACTGATCACTAGCAAATCCTGTGCCAAACTTGCTTCTCCAACCTTACAGCATTGTAAGGAAACTTTTTCTGATCTAGGCTATTGACATTGGACGATAATACTGGTATAATGATAGCACAAGAAAGAAAGAGAGAGAAAGATGAATAGCAAGACGATTGAGAAAGAGTTGAAGAAGTTGGGCTATACGCTGAAGAAGACTTCGAGCATCGAAGCCCGTTGGATGGTCAGCTCTGACGTTCTCACCTACCATTGGGATTTCAAGGATTTGAAGGGTGTTCAGCGTTTCATGGTGGACGAGCGAGCGTTGTATCGGTATGCCAAAGCGAACGGTGCGACCACCCGATAGTGGGGGTTGACGATCAGAAAAAACTTCGCTAGAATACCAACACAAGAAAGAGAGAACAGAATGATTCAAATTGGTGATAGGGTTCAGGTTGGTTCAAGGATTGGTGCCGATCTGGCGTGGGCTGTGGTGGTGAACATCCTGCCAGCAATCGGGGACAGGGTAGCTATGTATTGTGTTCGGTTCGATGCCACTACCTCGAAACTGAATGAGTGCTGGATCGATGAGGGTATGATCTACGGACCGTTTCTCGATCAAAACTTTGGATGGAATTGAAAGGCTATACAAATGTTCTCACCGATGGAAAAAATTTGGATGAGCCTTGGCTTGCAAGGTGCTTTGGAAATGATGGACGCATCATGTTCTCTGGCCGAAAGGCTCACGGAAGAATGCGTGACTAATCCGGCAGTGAAAGATGCTCTAATTCGAAGCATTGCTGCTGAAATTATAGGCAGTCGCCAAAGTATCTCCTAAGTGCTTGCCATATAAAGACTTACGACAAACGGGGCGGGCCGGGCTTGATGTAAGTTCTTACCCCATAAGACTTTACGACAACTTAGCAAATGGTGTGCCAAACCTCCACAAAATTACGAAAAGTTTTGTCAAAATCTTTTGACAATAAAATTTCTGGATTTCTCTTGAAAGCTCAAGATGAACATGGTATAATGTCGATATAAGAAGTAAGACAGAAAGAAAGAAGGATAAGAGAATGGAAGACATGATGGTTTCGGATTGCTGTGGGTATGAGATGGATGGTATCATGATGGATCATGGGATTTGCCCAGATTGTGGCGAACATTGTGAAGTTGTTTCGTATGATTCCGAACCGGATTATATCCCCGGTTATGATGATGGTGAGGCGGCATAGTCTCCTGTCATCTGGGGATTGTTGATAGTCTCAGCTAATCCTGCGGATTTGGGCAAGCTGGGTATAGTCAGCAAGCTAGGGGAACCTTTCAATATTGCAAGAAAATTTTCTAGTTGACAACTAAAGATTAGACGGTAGAATGTCGATATAAGAAGTAGAGGAAAAAAGAAATGAAAACTTCACATCAAAAAGCTATTGAAAGAATGGATCGGGAAACTAATCGTGCTATTAAACAGGTTAAGTTGTTGGAAAAACTCTATCTGGAAATGATGCAGAAGAAAGAGAAGGTTGGAAAATGACCAATATTATCATTATAAATGCTTGGATTTTTACTATCCTTGCCATGTATGCTTTTGCTAACGTGGCTTTCTGGTTGTTTGCTCAGGCTTTTGGTGTTGTTGATAATTATCTGCAAAATCAGTATTGGAAGAATAAGGAATAAAAATGATTACTGTTGAACAAATTAGAGAATTGACCGATACTTACCTTGAGGGTTGTGAGGTTATTATTACTCGTTCGGGTTGTGGTTGGTCTACCCCTTGTGGTTGGCAAGTTTCTATTATTAGTGATATTCCCGGCGATCAGCAT
>RGPR01000092.1 GCA_010030245.1 Gammaproteobacteria bacterium | reverse complement strand
AATGGTCAAGCTGCACCAATTGTGGGTAAGATTTCCATGGACATGATGGCAATTGATATTACAAATTGTGCTGGTATTCATCTTGGAGATCTCGTAGAATTATGGGGCGAACATTTACCGATTGAGTATGTCGCAAGACAGGCAAATACTATACCCTATGAAATCATGTGTCAGGTTTGCCCACGAGAACGTATATTAGATTTTTATTCCAAAGAAAGTAGGAGAGTATAATGAAAAAAATTGCTCTTAGTGCATTATTTTTAATGCTTGGTGGTTGTGCGTCAGTTACAAATGAGCAAGTTGGTGGTGTAGCTGGCGGTGTTGTTGGTGGTCTGCTTGGTAGTCAATTTGGTGGCGGTGCAGGAAAAGTTGCTGCCGCAGCTGGTGGTGCTTTTCTAGGCACAGTACTCGGCGCCCAGATTGGTAAATACATGGACAAGGTTGACCGTATGCAAATGCAGGCAGCATTAGAAAATACGCCAACTGGAGAAGTAAAAGGCTGGAAAAATCCTGATAATGGGAATCAATACCAAGTCACGCCAACCAAAACATATTATCGTGGTGAACAACCTTGCCGAGAATACACAACCAATGCCATTATTGGTGGAAAAACTGAAAAAGTTGTAGGGCAGGCTTGTCGACAAGCTGATGGTAGCTGGAGAATTATAGGATAAAAAATCATGAAGATTTTAGTTCCGGTTAAAAGAGTTATCGATCCTTATGTCAAAATTAGGCTAAAGTCAGATGGCTCAGGAGTAGAGACGCAACAGGTTAAAATGGTCATGAATCCATTTGATGAAATCGCTTTAGAGCAAGCGATTTGTTTCAAAGAGCAAGGGATAGTGAGCGAAATCATTTGTGTGTCTATTGGTCAGACTTTGGTTCAAGAAACCTTAAGACATGGTTTAGCACTTGGGGCAGATAAGGCTATTTGGGTCGACAATAGCAGCGCAAATCAATCACTTGAATTTGCTGATATTCTCGCTCAGGTGGTTCAGGAAATAGGGGCTGATTTAGTCATTATGGGTAAACAAGCTATCGATAGTGATGCCTGTCAAACCCCGCAAATGTTAGCAGCAATTTTGGATTGGCCTCAAGCATGTTTTATTTCTAAAATTGAGATAACGAATAATAAACTTCAAATGGTTCGCGAAACTGATACTGGCCTTGAATCAATTGAGGTCGATTTACCGGCAGTTGTCAGTGTTGATTTGCGTTTAAATGAACCACGCTATGCAAGCCTACCGAATATCATGAAAGCAAAATCAAAACCACTTAATAGCATGCAATTGTCCTCACGTTTACAATCTGGTTTGACTTGTCAGCAAGTACTTCCTCCTAAAAAACGGACAAAAGGGATGATGTTAACATCTGTAGATGAGTTACTTGAAAAAATTCGACCTATATTGTTTTCTTAAGGAGTGATGATGGCAACATTATTATGGATAGAGCATGATGGACAACATTATCATCCAGCAAGTTTAAATTTAGTTGAGGCAGCTAAGCAATTTCAACAAGATATTGTCGCTGTGGTCATGGGGCAAGATATTAGCGAGATTGCTACAGAACTCTCACGACTTGATGGCTTATCTAAAGTGATTGTCATTGAAGGCAGCTTTTTTTTCCCATTTAAGGCCGAAGTGATTGCCAAGACTTTATTTGACTTATCTGCGGATTATGATGTGTTTTTAGCTTGTGCAACAAGCCAAGGAAAAAATATTTTGCCACGTGTTGCTGGTTTGATGGGACATGGCATGCTCAGTGACATTATTGAAATCAGAAATAAACATACTTTTGTGCATCCTATCTATGCTGGTAATGCATTAGCTGTATCTGAATCCCATCAAGAAAAGTTGATAGCTAGCATACGAACATCCGTATTTAAAAAAACAAGCATCAATACGCAAACATGTCCGATTGAATTGATGTCGCTTGGTCAAGATGATGCCCGTGTTAGGGTGACAGCACAAGCAAAAAGAGATATGGAAAAAATTGATTTACAAACAGCAAGGGTAGTTGTTTCTGGCGGACGAGGTTTAGGGGCAAAAGAAAACTTTAAACTTATAGATGAACTTGCAAAGTTAATTGGGGCCGCAATCGGTGCGACAAGGGCTGCAGTAGATGCCGGATTTGTGACAAATGAATGTCAAGTGGGACAAACAGGTAAAATTGTAGCACCAGAACTATATATTGCTGTAGGTATTTCTGGAGCAATCCAGCACATAGCTGGGATGAAGGATTCAAAAATTATTGTAGCGATCAACTCTGATCCTGACGCACCAATTTTTGAAATAGCTAGCTTCGGTCTTGTGGGTGATTTATTTCAAATTCTGCCCATGATCAATCAAGCGTTAGCAAAATAATTAATGATAAACTATGGAGAGTGCTTATGTTGGTTGGTGTACCTAAAGAAATTAAAGCGAATGAATATCGCGTTGGCTTAACACCTAGCAGTGTTAGAGAATTGGTTCGACATGGCGCTGATGTTATCGTTGAAAAAAATGCAGGTCTTGGCATTGGTATTGATGATGCTGGTTATATCGCAGCTGGTGCGCGTATTGCTTCAAGCGCTGATGAAGTATTCGCTATGGCTGATTTAATTGTTAAAGTAAAAGAACCTCAAGCGGAAGAATGTTTGAAATTACGTGAAAATCAAACCTTATTCACCTATTTGCATCTTGCACCAGATCCCTATCAAGCCAAATTACTTAAAGCATCAGGCACAACCGCAATTGCTTATGAAACAGTGACTCAAAATGATGGCGGTTTACCTTTACTGACACCAATGTCACAAGTTGCAGGTCGTATGTCAATTCAAGCCGGCGCTCATTGTTTAGAAAAGGCTCAGGGAGGTAGTGGCGTCTTATTAGGTGGTGTTCCTGGTGTTGAACCTGGTCATGTCGTGATTATTGGTGGTGGTGTTGTTGGTGCGCATGCTGCACAAATGGCACTAGGTATCGGAGCCCAAGTTACAATTTTAGATAAATCCTTAAATCGTATTCAACAATTGCAACATCAATTCGGAGCCCACTTAAATACCATTTATGCGACACAAGAAAATATTGATAAATATGTGCGAGATGCTGATTTGGTTGTTGGTGCGGTGTTAATTCCCGGCGCTGCAGCACCTAAACTGGTTAACAAAGAATTATTGCGTCAGATGCGCCCAGGATCTGTTGTGGTTGATGTTGCCATTGACCAAGGGGGATGTTTTGAAACCAGTCACCCAACAACGCATCATGAACCAACGTATTTGGCTGAAGGGATTATTCATTACTGTGTTGCTAATATGCCAGGTGCAGTGCCGAGAACTTCAACTTTTGCTCTGAATAATGCAACCTTACCGTTTATTTTGAATCTAGTAACAAAAGGAACAAAAGAAGCGTTATTAGCCGATAAACATTTTTTAAATGGCTTAAATGTGCATAAGGGTTTTATTACCTGTGAGGCTGTTGCCCGTGATTTAGGTGATGAATATAAAGAAGCGAGTGCGGCGATAGCTAGCTAATACTGAGTTAATTATAATTAACATGACTTTTTTTTTGCCTTTATGATAATCTCTGTATATACTTAAACTGAGGTTTTCAAAAAGGACTTTAAGATGAAAATATGTCAATTCATTCGACTAACATTTGGTGCAAGTGTTTTGTTTTTAACTGGTTGCTGTATGGATGACATGAGTTGTGGTGGTTCAAACACTTATGTCCCAGTAAGCACTTGTAATACCTGTGCTAGTGGTTGTCAACCTAAGGTTGCAACATGCCGACCTGCATGTACCACCTGCGGCTATGATGGCAGTTATGCCTACACCAGCTGGTATTAATTAATACAAAAGTGGCGAAAATTCGCCACTTTTTTTAATTTTTGTTGTTTTGGGTTATTTTCTCTCACAATCCTCTTTCTTTAGTCAAAAAAATACGATAAAATCATTTTCTACAATTTGATGTTTTAACCATAAGTTGTACATCAATTTTTTGTTTTTTTGTTTTTTGTAAGTGATTCTATTATGGCTATTAATAAACAAGATTTTCAGGATTACCACCGTATAGATTATTTTTTAAAATTAAGCAACGCATGGTTAACAAGTCAATCCGCTCAGGTTTTATCTGGAGATTCAGCTTTATTGCAACATATTCGCGAACAATTAGATAAAAAAAACAATATTGATACCTTTTTAGGTAGAAAAAATGAGCTTCACCTAAATTCAAAGAAAAAAGAACTTATTTCGGCCAAGACGAGGTTAGATAAACCCAGTGTATTGCTGCAACAAGCTGATACTGCTTACACAACATTATTAAGAGACTGGATATCATTATTACAATCATTATTAAAAGTCTGGATATCATTTATTCAATCTCATGCTTTCACAACTTTTTTAAAAGACTTTATAACATTTATTAATGGTCATCGTTTAGATATGGTTTGGTCACGTGTATTTATCGAGACCATGCTTCAATTTTTTAGCCTATCTGTTCCTGAATTAAAGAGCTTAATTCAAGTTATCGCCATTGTTAATGGGTTGGCAAGCTATGGATTCTACATCGTACGAGGCGGAGCAGATGCATTGCCAGCATTAAATCATCTGTTATCAAACGAAAAATATGAAGAATTAGAGATTGGTTTTTGGGATCGTCTGAAATTTCAAGCTGAACAACGGTATCAACGTATTATTAATGATTTGGTATTATGGGCCCCTGTAAACTATATTACCTTCCATCATTGGACAGGAGCAGGCTGGCCAGGATTTGCTGGAAATCTACTGACGGCTGTATTGCTTCTTGGGGATTTTAGCTTAAATTGTTATGTTCGTTATCACAAACAACGTCAATTTGACACAATCTATCAAGACATTAAAGATAAGTTTCATCATGACACTGCCTTTTTGCAGGCATTAAAAGACGCTCATCAAAAGACTTTAGATGGTATCGATTTTGAACTGCGCTACCAATTTGCACTTTTTGTGTCCTTTGTGTTGTTATGGTCGCCATTTTTATTGAATTCAATGTTTTTTACAGTGATAGGTGCTGTTGCATGCCTTGGTTTACAGTTATTTGTTAATCAAAGTAAGCTATATCTAGATTACAATCAGGCACTTGATGGCGATAAAAATGCCATCTTATATGCAGGGCTAAATCGCTTATTTATTCAACTATTGATACCTAGTGTGTATCTTGTTACAGGGCTATTGATCATGCCTATGTTTCCAATGATACCAGCACCTATCATGTTTGCGCTGGCAACGGCTTTTATTGCCATATTAATGAAATTCAATAATTATATGATGACACCAGCGGAAGCTAGTCCGGTCATGCCTTAACCAGCAGCAATTTAAAAAACAGCGACAGACTGTTTTGGGTTTTGTAGAGTGCAAATTTCAGAAATACTTGCATCTCTACAAATTACCTGCCCCAAATTATTGGTTTTCTCAACGCCACCATGCCACATACAGCAACCCTTAAATTTCTGCATGTCCATGACCGCATGCCTCGTACTATAACATTGTGAATAATAACCATCTCTCATGACAAAGCGCCCACTTGAGCTATCATTGTAAAGAATGCCACAATGGCCACAACCACATTGGGGATTATCATAGGCAAAACCAATACTAGAAATAAGGTAAGTGATAACAGACAACAACTTGATGCATCTGCTACTCATAATATTATCCTCTTGATGAGTCTAATTTAAGAATAGCAGGTTATTGATAAACTGCTTGTGGTGCTAAAAAATTTTTTAGCAGGTTTCCAAGTTAGCGTTTTGCACATTGGTTTCTAGTGCTTCTTGAAAATCAGCGGCTTCAATTTTTTGAAACTGTTGTGTTATTTTTTTTGCTGAAATTTGTACGTCACTCATGTCTTGATGGGCTTGATCAATATGCTTGGAGAGTTTATCCATGCGTTTGTCAAAGCGCTGAAAATCTTGGGCAAGTGCATGCAGATGTTTTTGAATAATATGTACCTGCTGTTTGGTCGCATCATCTTTTAAAACCGCTTTAGCTGTTGTTAAAACAGCCATTAATGTACTTGGAGATACAAGCCACACATTTAATCGTTGAGACAGCTCAATAAGCTCAGGATAATGGCTATGGATCTCAGCAAAAATAGCTTCTGCAGGGATAAACATTAAAGCACCTTCAGCGGTCTCTGGTGGTAAAATGTATTTTTCAGCGATATCTTTGATATGTTTTTGAATATCTTGACGAAATTGGCTTTGATAGGTTTTTCGCTCTGCTGTATTTGGCGGGGATTGCATGAGTTTTTGAAAGTTTTCTAAGGGAAATTTGGCGTCAATGACAATATTGCCTGTTGGCGGCGGTAGCATTAAGATGCAATCCGCTCTTCTTTGATTAGAAAGGGTATATTGAAGGTGATAGTGTTGGCTTGGCAGCATGTTTGCAATCAATGTTTGTAATTGAACCTCTCCAAAAGCACCCCTTGAGCGTTTGTCAACGAGGATATCTTGAAGGCTAACCACATGGGTAGAAAGTTCTGATATTTTTTTCTGTGCTTCATCAATGATGATCAGGCGCTTTAGAACATCATTAAAGGTAGATGATGTTTTTTCAAAACCTTCGTTTAATTTGTTTTGCATTAAGTTGGTCATATTCGATAAGTGAAGCTGTGTATCCTTGCTCATGCTTTGAAGATGTAAAGACAGACTTTGATTTTGTTGCGACATATATTGAGAGATTTGTTCACGAATATCGCGCATTTGTGATAATAATTGTTCTTGAATGGCTTGTTGTTGTTGTTTGTCATGCTGAATAACTTGTTCGAGCCAACTTTGTTTAAATTGAGAAAATTCTTGTAGCCATTGATGCTTTTGTTCAGTACGAATTTGTTTAAAATAAAAGTGCAACACAAAAAATAAGAGGACATTAAAAGAAAAGACCCCAGCGAGAATGACTTGAAGGTTGATTGGCATAGATATGCTTAATGTAGTTATTTTCGAGCATCATAACACATCTATGCCATAGCTTCATTATAAAGCTTTTATTACACTTCTTGTTATGTTTTTCGTGCTTTTGATTGCTGCCCCCCCAACATTTGCCGCCCCGTCAACTGTAGTTGATATTACGCCTTTACGTTGTGATGGTTTTTTTGATTGCGCAAAACTTAAATCACTTAAAAAAATAGATAAGCTAATCATAGCTACGATCATCATGACTTTCTTCATGTGTTTCTCCTTGTTCAGCATTAAAAAAAATATTGTACAAATAAACTCTAGCTTGTAAATTTAAATTTATCAATGCATGAAAAGGTAACTATTTTAAAAATGCTAAAACAGCTGCGAGATTTGAGGCCCGCGCATCATAAAATATTGATGATCAAATAGCCTTATTTTATCTAGGCATCGGTATAAGAAACAAGAGTGGAACATATTGCCAACCCTATATTGTCAGAAAAAAGATTAAAAGTGATTTTTTGCTAAAACATCATCTGCTACACTAAGCGCATTTATATGCTTTGGTTAGACTGATGAAAGAACACTTAGAACAACTACGTCAAAAAATTCGTTTATACGA
>RGPR01000091.1 GCA_010030245.1 Gammaproteobacteria bacterium | reverse complement strand
TATGCAAAGCTTTGCATAATCCACCTTATGCGAAGAAAGTAATTATGCAAAGTAATAGGCTACATTCAGCATTTTACAATGATCACCGTGCGATTTACTTTGCATAATATTCTAAACTAAAAATGTAGATGGACATAAATTTTTAGTTTAGGAGAACAGTCATGACTCAAAAAAAACACTGGTTGAATTGCTCCATAGTTTGGAGCAAGAAATGCTTCGCCTGGGTTATACAAAAGGCTCCATGCAGTTTTATCGTAGACGATGGCGCATGCTGCTACAATTTGCTAATGAACGTGGAGAACAATATTTTACAGAAAAATTAGGCATAGCATTTGTTGAAAAACACTTCAATATTTTAGAAAAAGATTTTGAGAAAACTCTTTCACAGGCAGATACACAAGAGCTGCGCATTATCCGTATCATTGGCGATTTTCAACTGCATAGCACTGTGTTACGACGATGTTATAAATATAAAAAACTTTTGACTGATCCCATTTTTATTGAGATTAGCAAACGTTTTAAATCTTATTGTGAATCCAAAGATTACTCCCAAGTCACCATTGATCACTATGTAAGTCAATCTGAAAGACTGATGGATTATCTTGTTTCGCATGGGGTAACCTGCTGCAAATCAATAACACTGCCACTGCTTCACAATTATGTGAAAACATTGGCTGGATTTACTTATAAAACAGTAGAGCAAAATATTTGCTCGATTAGGGCACTTTTACGCTTTCTCCTCAGTGAACAAGAAATTGAATCTGATTTAGCATCCAAGATGCCCATGGTTCAAGCCAGAAAACAAACACGCATTCCATCTGTTTGGACCAAAGACGAGCTGAAGAAACTTATAGAAGCAATCGATAGAGGCAGCCCTAAAGGAAAGCGAGACTATGCAATCATTTTACTCGCTTGTTGCTTAGGGATGCGTTGCACAGACATAAAAAATCTTAAGCCAGATAATTTTCATTGGGAAGATAAAAAGCTTATTTTTACACAATCAAAAACGAAGGCCCCAATATCTTTACCGCTCACATCAGAAGTTGGATGGGCTGTCATCGATTATCTTAAATATGGTCGTCCAAAGGTAGATAGTCCATATATTTTTGTTAGGCACATGGCTCCATTCGAACCATTTGCAGCAGGTGATCATTTAACACAACTAATTAAGCGCTATATGGAAATAGCACATCTACCAACGCTCAGAAAAAAAAGAGGCATGCATTCATTACGCCATACAATGGCCAGCATGTTGCTTGAAAAAGAAACGCCTCTTGTAGTCATCTCAGATATCCTTGGGCATATTAATACAGATTCGACAGGCATTTATTTAAAAATCGACATTCAAAAATTGAAAGAATGTGCGCTTTCTTTTGAGGAGAATCATCATGAAAAAAATTGATTATACCGGTCCATTCAAGAAACAAATCAAAGACTTTATCGAGCTAAAACAATCTATTGGTTATAAATACAATACTGAAGCAGAGAACATGCTTAGATTTGATCAATTCATTCATGATAAATACCCAGACGCAGAAGCTCTGACTAAAGATATGGTGCTTTCTTGGTGCAGTAAAAGATCTTATGAAGCACAAGCAAATCAATGTTCTCGTGCATCATTAATTAGACAGTTCGGTTTTTATTTAGATTCAATAGATATTAAAGCCTACATTTTACCCAAGAAATACTATCCATCTGAGAGACAATATGTTCCTTATATTTATTCAATAGAAGAGCTTACTAAATTTTTTACTGAGACTGATAAATGTCACTACAGCCCTGAGTGCCCTTATCGCCATAGGATCATGCCAGTTATTTTTCGCATGATTTATATGTGTGGTCTACGGCTATCTGAAGCAAGATTACTCCGGGTAGAAGATGTTGATTTAGACCTCGGCATTTTATGTGTTAATCAAAGCAAGAAAGATAATAGTCGCCTAGTTCCTATGTCGGATGTTCTAACAAATCGATGTCGAGTTTACTCATCAAAAGTACATACTCATTCTGCACCAAACGATTACTATTTTCCTGCGCTTGATAATAAACCTATGACAATCGGCAATGTATATAAAAACTTCCGTCGATTTTTATGGCGAGCTAGAATATCTCATGGCGGGATGGGGCATGGTCCACGTATTCATGATTTACGCCATACCTTTGCGGTACATTGTCTAAAAAAATGGTCTGATCAAGAAAAAGATCTCACGGTTTACTTGCCTATTTTGAAAACATATTTGGGACATGATTCATTTAAAGAAACTGCTTATTACCTGCATTTAACAGCAGATGTCTTCCCCCATATCACGTTCAAAGTAGAAACTTGTTATCCAGGCATAATCCCTGAGCTTGAAGGAGACGGCCATGAAACCAACTAGTTTTGCAAAATACTTAACCGATTTTTTTACGTTGTACTTATCAAAACAAAAAAATGTTAGCCATAATACTATCCGATCTTATCGTGATACCTTTAAGTTGCTGCTGACTTATTGTCAAACAGCCAAAGGGATCTCAACTGAAAAATTAATGCTGAGCCATTTATCCAGTGAATGGCTCATTGATTTTTTAGAATGGCTCGAAACCGATAGAAAATGCAGTATAGCAACGCGTAATCAAAGGCTCGCTGCATTACATTCTTTCTTTCGATATGTTCAAATTGAAGAACCCACCGGACTTTTTCATTTTCAAAAAATTACGGCAATCCCCATGAAAAAGACCCAAAAGCCAGTGATGGATTATTTAAGTCACGAAGCTGTAAAATTATTACTTGCTCAGCCAGACAAACACACTGCAAAAGGACGACGAGATTTAACTTTAATGAGTGTTTTATATGATACAGGGGCTCGTGTACAAGAACTGATTGACATCAAAGTTCGCGATGTCATTTTACAGGATCCCGCGATAATAACATTGCTGGGCAAAGGAAATAAAATTAGACGGGTTCCCATTATGAAAAATACGCTAGCTCTTCTTCAATCGTACATTTTAGAGCATCGATTGGATCAATTATCACGTAATGAAGAACCGTTATTTATCAATAACCAGAACCACAAGCTGACAAAAGAAGGGATCTCTTTTATCATCGCCAAATATACTCAGTTTGCACGACAAATATCAACGATTATCCCGGTCAAGATAAAACCACATATGCTGCGCCATTCAAAAGCGATGCATTTATTACAAGCTGGGGTAAACCTGATTTATATCCGCGATTTTCTTGGGCATGTTGATATAAAAACAACGGAGATCTATGCAAAAGCCGATACAGAAACCAAACGAAAAGCAATCGAGAATCTTTATCCTGATCTAATCGATAGTAATCTTCCCGACTGGAATCAAGATCAAGCATTACTTTCTTGGCTATCGAGTTTAAAGTAGTTTGGATATTATGCAGAGTAAGGTGGAGTTATTAGCCCCTTGCTAGCGAACTTGTTTCTACACTACGCATTTGATAAATGGATGGAGAGAAATCATCCTCACTGTCCATTCGAACGTTACGCAGATGATATTATTACACACTGCAAAACGGAAGAAGAAGCCAGAATACTGAAGAAAGCGATTACTCAACGCATGATAGATTGCAAGCTAGAATTGCATCCTGACAAAACGCAAATCGCATATTGTAAAGATGCAAATCGAAGAAAAACATTCCTGCAGACGAAGTTTGATTTTCTAGGATATACATTTTGCCAGAGAAGGTCGATAACCAAAACTGGGAAAGTCTTCTCAAACTTCCAACCTGGAATCAGCAATAAAGCAGCGAAAGCAATTCGTCAACAGATGAGAGAATGGCAACTTCACTTGCGAAGTGGTAGTACATTGGAAGACCTAGCTGTAGAAATAAATCCAAAGATAAGAGGATGGATAACTTATTACGGAAAATTCTACAAGTCAGCATTAAGACCGATATTCGAAATACTTAATACACGGCTAGAGAATATAGCTCGCAAAGACTCTCGATTATTTGTACATTGGCAGAATGGTATTCAAAGTACATTTGGATGATAAGAGCCGTGTGAATCGAGAGATTCACACACGGTTCTGTGAGAAGCCGAGGTGGAAGTGCCTCGGCTTACTCGATCAAGAACCGAACTTAAGTATTAATGTGAAACCTAACCTCCTTCACATATGAAGAGTTATGGTTTTGCCATATATTTGCAATCTTCACTATTCTCTTGATGATTAGAATCTGAACCTACTGATGATTCAACACCATCAAGCATAGAGGCAAATTCTTCACATGCCCAAAAAGCTGCTAATTCGGGGTGTAATTCTGATAGTAAAACACCTTCAAGCATAGGGGGAAATTCTTCACATGCCCAAAAAGCTGCTAATTCGGAGGAAACTGCTGGTGGTTCAACACCATCAAGCATAGGGGCAAATTCTGCTGATGGTTCTCGAGTAGGCAATCGATCTGGCGCCACCTCTAGAAATAAGCTAGAACCCAAAAGGCTAGATTTTGGGGATGTTAGTTTTTTAGCTTCTTTTTTTTCTGGTCCTGAATTTTGACCTTCAGCAGCAGGCAATGAAGTTTGATTGGATTCGTGAGCTTCGCAAGGTGTTTGTCTCATATTAGCTTCTCCAAAAATAAAAAAATAGATTAATATAAAGCATTATAACATATAAAGTATTCATTTAGTTTTTTTTATGAACAAACAGATCTGCGTAAAGAGTTGAAGGGTAGTTGTTTAGGTGATTTCTTATGGGTATTAATGACAAATCTGGTCAATAACATTTGGGAGGAGCATGAGCACATTGAATGAATTAGATTGAAAATCAGGATATGCAAGCGGCAATACAAGATGCTTTTTTCCATAAATCTTGTTGTAATTGCCCCTGAGCCTCAAACATTTGAATGCCTGTAATAAAAGGTAGTTGTTGTTTGCAACATAAATCTTGGAATACAGTGACTTCATGATAAATGATATCCAATCTTCTTTGAGCCTTGCAAATTAAGCTAGACAGTTTGTCATTAAACCAAGGTCTTTCTACATAAGCTTGGTTTGGCAGTGTATTGACAATGGCATGAGCAGCGGGGATATCATCTTCAAATCGATAATTCCCCCCCTCGCGCGCAATAAAAACAACTGAAATACCATATTGAATGCATGCTTGTTCAATTCCTTTGGCTGCGCCACCATGGCCTATGATTAATAACGTCATCCCCTTTTCTAAACCCAAAAGATTAATCACCGCTTGACCATCGGTGTTATGACCTATCCATCTATCATCTTGTCTGACAAGTGTATTGATTATTTGGTTTGGGAACACTGATTGTTTAAGTGGCATACTTAAACTCAAACCTTCAAATGGAAATTCAAGCATTAACTGTAGCAGTTGAGCTAACCCAGTTTTATCTTGTTCTATTTTAACATAGACCGCATTACGTTGCGCTTCTTGAAAAAATTGATTATGAAAAAGATGTCCCACACTATGAGTTACAGGCATAGCGAGCAAAGCAAAGATTTTAGTATCTCGATTCAAGTATTGATAATGATAAATATCATGCATGTCATGAAGACAAAGTTGACCTGAGGCAGTTAATTGCGAGGTATCTGCTGCAACATAATCAAAACTATTGCCCATGATTTTCCCCAGTACGCGACCAAAACTTGCCTTATCTCCCATTGGGATCAAACTCAAAGGTCTATTTGCTCGTAGTTGAAATAAATGTAATACATCTATAGCCTTATCGCAAATCATGGCAAACTTGAAGAAATCAGCATCGACCTCAGCGTCTAAGTGAGATTTAAGCTTATCAATATCACACACATACTGGTGATATGATGCAATAATCTTGATATGAGGATAAGCTTGTCGAATGCTTGTAAATAAAGCTTTAGGTAGGCGAAGATCTAAATCAATAAAATCTGGCGAATGTTGACAATAAGCCAAGACATCCTGACACAGTTCATCAATGCTTGCTAAATAACCTCCGCCATGGGTTTGATGTCTTAGGGTAAAAATAACCGGCTTTCCTAGTCTTTTAAACGCAAAAGATGTCATCAAATCCAAGCGGTATTCAATACAATCGATAAGTTCTAAATCTTTATTTATGTTTGTTAAATCATTGTTTGCAAGGCTTAAAACCAACATCAGATAAGTTCCTTTAATACCAAAAATGCCTTTTCTATTTGATGAATTGTAACTGATATGGGTAATTCGACGACAGCAATATCCTGCCAATTGACCAAATAAATTTCGCCATCACGATTTTTTTTGTCATGCGCAATGGCAGTGATACATTGTTCCCAATCAAGCCCATCTAATTGTCCATGTTGCAATAAACCATATTGCTTGAGGCATTTTATGAGTTTATCAAGTGGTCTATTCAAAATATAGGCTTCTAAAATCATGCCGTAAGCAACTGCTTCGCCATGTTTGATTGTATAATCAGAAGCACTTTCAATACCATGAGCGATGGTGTGTCCAAAATTTAGCAAGGCACGCTCTTTTTTTTCAAAAGGATCACGGGTAACTATCTCATGTTTTAATTCAATGCTGCGCTTTATCATCGTCATTAAAGCATCTAATGACATATTTAAAATGTTTTCAAACTCACTTGTTAAAAATTCCCAATAATCGCTATCAAACAAAGCTGCATGCTTAATGACTTCAGCCATGCCATTACTAAATTCTTCTGATGGAAGTGTTTTTAAAAAAGCCAAATCAATCCAAACATTTTTTGGGAAATAAAATTGACCAATTAAATTTTTACCCCATGGTGTATTGACTGCGGTCTTGCCTCCAATAGATGAATCCACCATGGCAAGTAATGATGTAGGTATAGATATAAAATCGACGCCTCGATAGTAAGTAGCCGCTAAAAATCCAGCTAAATCGGTAATAACCCCACCACCTAAAGCAAATATCTGGGTTTGTTTATGACAAGCATGCGCTAACATCTGATCTTCTAAAGACTCTTTAACTGCTCGAGTTTTACTCTGCTCACCAGCAGGTATACTCAAATGAAGAGAAGCTAATTTAAAAAAATGTTCCGCATAAAGGCCTTTAATATGATCATCACAAATCAAGACATGATGTTGAATCGATTCATCAAAAGCACGATGAGCAATGTCATGACCTAAATAAATGGGATAGTGTGTCGTATTTATAATCTGCATACCAAAGCCCTTTGCATCAGTAAAGCATCCACTAAAGTGAGTGCACACATGGCGTCTACAACCGGCACTGCACGAACTGCCACACAAGGGTCATGGCGAGAGCCTTCTGGCAATTGAAAATGTATTTTTTTGCCATCCAAAGATACAGATTCTTGGGCAAGAGAAATGCTTGACGGAGGTTTAAAACCAACGCGTCCATAAATCGGCATACCACTTGATATACCTGCTAAAATACCACCTGCATGATTGCTTTTAGTGCTTAGCTTATCATTTTTTAAAATGAATGGATCATTATGAAGAGAACCCTTCATCACGCAAGATTTAAAACCAGAACCAATCTCAAAACCTTTAGATGCGGGGATACTCATCATCGCGAAGGCAAGAATTGCTTCTAATTTTTGATAAACAGGATCACCTAAACCACATGGCACGCCATCAGCGACA
>RGPR01000010.1 GCA_010030245.1 Gammaproteobacteria bacterium | reverse complement strand
CCATGTATTTCTAAGCAAAACACTTGATCAAGAGTTTGTTAGCGCTGGCAACTCCTTGCTAATCTAAAATCCCACATCAATTTATTCAAAAATAGCTAAAGTCTAGGACTTCATGTGATATGATTAAGTATACTTTTATAGCCAATATTAATAGCGAAGGAATTAACTCATGACTAAAGTTGTTTTTTCTGGCACCTTCGATCCCATCACCCTTGGTCATTTGAGTGTGATTAGGCGTGCAAGTCTTTTATTTGATAAGATAATTATTGCTGTGGCTATCGCTTCTGAAAAAAAAACACAATTCGATATCACTCGCAGAGTCAATATGATTAAAGCCTCTACCGAACACTTTAAGAATATTGAAGTTTGTGCTTTTTCAGGGCTGTTAATAGATTTTCTTAAAGAGGTAGAATGTCAATGTGTTATCCGAGGGATTCGATCTGTTGTCGATTTAAGTTATGAACTTGAGATGGCTGCTGTTAACCAAAAACTACAGCCAGGTACAGAAACCATCTTTTTTGCAGCCGAAGAGAATGTCTCATCGAGTTTAGTGCGCCAGGTTTTATCCTTAGGCGGCGATGTGAGTGCGCTTATACCTGAAAATGCTTTGGCCATCATCAAGAACAGCTAGGCTCTTTCTTCGTCCATCATGCTTTGCATGGTGGCATGAACTATCTGGATTAATTCATCTCTTTGTTCCATGCTGTACTGACTTGCATCAATGGGTTGTCCCACAATGACTTGTACTTTTTGATTCAAGGAAAGATGGAAACTTCTAGCCGGTAAAATTTGATTAGCGCCCTTGATAACCATTGGAATGATTTGCGCTTGAGCTTGAATCGCTGTAATAAACCCCCCTTTTTTAAAACGAGCCAAATGCCCGTCAGCAGACCGAGTTCCTTCTGGCGCAATCCAAATCACAATACCATCAGCAAGCATGTCTCTGACTTTATTTAAGTCTTCAATCGCTTGATGGCGATTCTGTCTGTCAACAAAAGGAATGCCTGCAGCTTCCATACTTCGCCCCATTAAAGGCACTTTCCGTAACTCTTTCTTTGCAATCATTCTGATACGTAGACCTGGAAATGCCGCATAAGTTAATGGGATATCATAAAGGCTTGCATGATTGCACATCAACAGTGTTGCTTGCCCTGGAATCGGTTTGACGTTCATCGGGTTAATCACCGTTAAATCAACTTTGATATAATTCAATAAATCCTGAACCCATACTTGAAGACGCTGATCAACCCAATCCTGAGTCAGTTTTTTTTTCGACGCACAGATAATGGTATCAATACTCATCTTTGCCGTGGCATACACTGACTTTAACAGAATATAGAACGTTTGAAAAAAGTTTAGATTCATTGAGCATACCTGATAAATAATAAAAAAATCTTGATGAATTATAGAAACCCTGATTTTTTTTTGCAATTTTTTTTTAACATTGTAAAAAATCTGGTATAATGACCCTTCTTTTGACCCATTTATGGATCTTGCATGCTCTACGGCTTATCAAAACTCTCCTGGCGTGGGGACATTATCGCCCTAATTATCATGACTCAAATCACGATTGCTGCTGTCACTTTGTATCTACATCGATGTCAAACCCATCGTGCCTTAACTTTTCATCCCATTATTAGCCATTTTTTCCGCTTATGGCTATGGTTAAGCACAGGGATGGTAACCCGCGAGTGGGTGTCTATTCATCGAAAACACCATGCGCATTCTGATGCTGAAGGTGACCCCCATAGCCCGAAAGTGTTTGGTCTTAAAAAGGTCTTTTTCCAAGGGGCTGAGCTTTATCGTGAGGCAAGAAAAGACAAAGACATGATCGCTCGCTATGGTCATGGTACACCAAACGATTGGCTTGAAAATAATCTCTATTCTAAATATTCATCCAAAGGCGTCATTTTGATGCTTTTAATCAATTTATTGATATTTGGTATGCCTGGTCTAAGCATGTGGGCAATTCAAATGATTTGGATCCCCTTATGGGCAGCAGGCGTTATCAATGGTATTGGCCATGCTTGGGGTTATCGTAATTATGAATGTCATGATGCTGCAACCAATGTCTTTCCAATTGGTTTTTGGATTGGTGGTGAAGAACTTCATAACAATCACCACACCTTTGCTTCATCAGCAAAATTCTCACTAAAATGGTGGGAATTTGATTTGGGTTGGTTCTATATTCGTTGCCTACAAATCTTAGGTTTAGCCAAAGTTAAAAAACTACCGCCCCAATTGGTTCGGCAAAAACAACAACAATGTATTGATCTAGAAACAGTGAAAGCAGTTGTTGGCCATCGCTTCCAAGTTTTAGCGCATTACTACAAAGAAGTTGTCAAACCCATGCTTAAAGAAATGCGTCGGCAAGGCCATGATAAAAAACTGTTGGCCACAGCAAAGGTATTATTCAAACGTCAAGAAACATTATTATCGACAAAATCTAAACAACATTTAGAAGATCTCAGCACACGTTTTGATACCATCAAAGCACTTTATCAATACCGCCAAAGTTTACAAAATATTTGGTTAAAAACTGCAAGTAATCAAAGAGAATTGGTTGATTCCTTACAAACTTGGTGTAAACAAGCTGAAGAATCTGGAATTGATGCTTTGAAAAACTTCGCCTCAACCATTAAAAGTTATCGCTTAATTCATCCGGCTGTACAATAAAAGTAGCGCTTGCGCTGCTTTTATATATTGCGATATCATTAGACCCTTCAGAATTGGATTGGCAAACTTATGCTTTTGTTTTTACGTGTTATTTTTTTAAATTTAATGTTAACTGCTGCTGTCGCACAAACACCTATTGTAATCGAAGGCAGCATCCAAAAACATTTGCCACATAATAAACGTAGTTGGATACAAGTTTTGAAAATGAATTTCACCCCTCGCGCTCATCAACAAGTACTTGCACATCTAGAACAACTAGAGAACTCACCAAGTAACGAAGACGGGCATACTGAACACAAACATATTAATCTAGGTATGAATAACGTACCGAGTTTGAATCAAGGAACACATGGTAGCTGTGTTACTTTTGCATTAACAGCAGCAATTGATGCCCTCATCGGTAAGGGTGATTATGTCAGTCAATTATGTCTACTGACCCTTGGACAACACCTAAAGCAACATAGTTATGCTGATAGCGGTTGGGAAGGGATACTGCCTAAATATCTTGCCGTGAGAATTCAAGAACACGGGATCATCAGCAAAAACACACAAATCAATGAAGGCTGTGGTGGCCTCAATCAATACCCGTTAATGTCATTGGATCCTGTTAATGAAATGAGCTTAGAAGACTACCACGCAAAGGCTGAGAAATTAGATGATTTAAGCTATTTTGAAAGCTCCTCGCTCTTGGATATATTTCAATTTTTATTTGAAGAAACGCCTCGAAAAAACATTTTAGCTGAAGTTAAATCGAGCCTTGAAGAAGGTGATAGACTCGTCATGGCAAGCATTATTATTGCCGATGAAAATCTTAGTCTTTGGGGGAAATACCATGAAGAAAATGACAGTTGGGTTTATCTACCTGAATTAAAAACTGCTTTTGAAACCTTTGATAATATCTCAGCACATGAGCTTGTCATTATGGGTTATGATGATGACGCAGTTGCCATTGATCAAAATGGCGAAGCTCATCAAGGACTATTGATACTGCGAAACTCCTGGGGCCCAAACGTCGGCGACCATGGTGATTTTTATATGGCTTATGATTATTTCAATGCATTTGCCTTTGATGTTTTAAGAATAAGAAATTAGAAACCTTATAATTTAAAAGAGGAGAGTAACAATGCTAACAGAACTTGAGAGCTTCGATTTTAGACAAATGCGAGCTAATGATGGACGAGCAACTGATGAAGCCTTAGAACAATTTCATCAAATTTTTCATGCTTTCTTTGCTCAGTTTCCTGATAAGCGGATAATCCCTTTTGATGTACTGCAAACTTACGTTGCACAGATGCGCAAAATTACAGCTAAAATCAATCAAGCTGAATATCAATATTTCTTAGCAAAGTATCAAGCAGAATATAGCACTGAAACACCTCAAATGCGTGAAAGTATGGCAAAAGGTAACGAGTTGGATTCTTACAAAAAAATACGATCTCGTTTGCAATTTTGGGCCGCATCTCCTACATGGGGTAATGCTGTTCGCTTTCCAGAAGAACATCTCAACACCGTGAAAAATTTGGAAGCTTGGGAAAAACTAATAGAGCCAGAACAGTCTCAGCAGACACGGCCATCAAAAAAAATTAAGTTTAATTAATCAGGTTACTCCACTAGCAAACTACTGCTGAAGTATTAGCGCATAGGAAAAGCAAAACTCATTACTTCAGCAACACTTGTCTATTATGTAAAAACAGCGAATATCTTGTCTAAAACAAGCGCTAAAAAACGGTGATTTTAAACTGGCTTATAATAATGGCAATGCATTTGCCTTTGATGTTTTAAGAATTAGAAACCTGACAATTTAAAAGAGGAGAAAACAATGTTAACACTTGATGAATTAGATCACTTCGATTTTACACAAATGCGCGCTCTTGAAGGGACTGCAACTGATGATGCCTTGGAAGTTTTTCATCGAATATTAAATGATTTTTTTAATCAATTTGATACTCGATTAATCACTCCTGCTGCACTGGATCATTATCTAGAACATATGCAAGTCATTACAAGCATAATCAATGAGGCTGAATATCAATATTTCTTAGCAAAGTATCAAACAGAATATGTCAATGAAACACTTGCAATGCGTGAAAGTATGGCAAATGCTACCAGGTTAAACTCTTATAAAAAAATACCAGTACGTTTGGAATCTTGGTCGCACGATCCTAACCACAAACCAAGCATTCGAAATCCAGAACAACATGTGAGAATTGTGGAAAAATTCACATTATGGAATCGCATGATTGATCGCGAACAACCTACAGCAACACAAGCTTTATCTGGATAACTCAGCTTATACTGGCAAACTACTGCTGAAGTATTAGAGCACAGGAAAAGCAAAGCTCATTACTTCAGCAACACTTGTCTTATCAGCACAAATGGCAAATAACCTATCTAAGCCCAGTGCTAAACCACTAGAGGCTGGCATTCCATGCGCTATTGCAGCAAGAAACTGGCTATCAATTGCCATGGGTTTAATACCCATCGAATGGCGTATCAGATTATCTTCTTCAAAGCGACGCTGTAGGACAAGTACATCAGTTTGTTCGTGAAAGCCATTAGCCAATTCAACCCCTTGCCAATACAATTCAAAACGATGGGCAATCTGGCCTTCAACTTTAGCAAGACAGGCTTGAGAAGCTGGGAAATGATAGATAATGACCGGTTGATGAAGGGTTTTTAAATAAGGCTCTACCACACAGGCCATCAGCAAGTGCAGATGTTGATCAATTGACTCATCTAAGCGCAAAACCCCAGCAAGTTCAAAACGCTGACACACTTCCTGTATTTCTGCTAGTGTTGTGTACAAGGGATTAAACCCACAGGCATCTTCGAAAGCTTGTTGGTAGCTTAAATAGAGAAAATCGGGGGCATTGCCTAAGTATTTTAATAAACTCTCCAACTCTTTCATTAAATACCAATGATCGACATCTAACTGATACCATTCTAAAAGGCTGAATTCAGGATTATGCCAGCGCCCATATTCATCATCACGAAACACGCGCGCTATCTGATAAATAGGTCCACTACCAGAGGCCAATAAGCGTTTCATATGGTATTCAGGTGAGGTTTGTAAAAAAAATGTCTCATCCCTAAAACTTGCCTTGATATTGCTGAGCAAGGGATCGGTTACCCCAAAACGAGACATGTAGGGGGTCTCAACTTCTAGATAGCCTTTTTCATCAAAAAATTGTCTTATTTTTTGATTATATAAGGCTCTTTTTCTCAAGGTATCAATGCTTGCACTTGCTTGCCACTGCATAATTGCCTCTAAATTGTACTATAATAAGATTAGAAAGTGAGGTGTGTATGTTGTCTAAACAACATTTAAGCATGTTTATAGCATTACTCGTCATTTGCCTGTTGTTCTCAACAGAAGCTTGGGCAACACCTGTGTTTAAAAAAACATCCCTAACTCTAGGCGTGCAACCTCTGACATTCGCTCCTGCGTCCAAGGTGGCTCCCAAACCAACTCAACCGTACAGTCACTAACATCTTCAATTTGATTGACCGTTTGTTCAACTGTACCTGGAAAAGTTTGGGCAACAGGACAGCCAGGAGATGTTAGGGTCATTTGAATATGAACATGTTGATCATCATCAACATCAACGTGATAAATCAACCCCAAATCATAAATATTAACTGGAATCTCTGGATCAAAAATGGTTTTAAGTTTTGCCACAACTGCTTCTACCATCACTTCTTTGTTAACTTTTTTCTTTAGTCCAAACATAATTTACTCAGTTTTTGCTTCATGAGAATCTTGATTCATTGCTGCTATCAGCGTGTGCCAAGCAAGGGACGCGCATTTCACGCGAGCAGGATAAGCTCGCACCCCCGCCAAAACTTGCAACTTTAAATTTGAGATTGTTTTTGCATCAAAAGCATCATTGGTTAGTAGTTCATGAACTTGATGAAAGATGCTTCTGGCGTCTGCCACATTCATGCCTTTGACAACTTCTGTCATGATAGAGGCGCTTGCTTGGGAAATTGCACATCCTCTTCCCTCAAAGCTCACATCTTCTATGATGTTATCCGCTAATTTAAGATAAACCATAAGTTTATCGCCACATAAGGGGTTATGGCCATGTGCTTGAGAAGTAGCACGCTCCATGCAAGCGCAGTTGCGTGGATTTTTGTTATGATCAAGAATGACTTCCTGGTATAGCTCTTTTAAATCTTGCATCAGGAAAAAACCTCTTTTACTTTAGCAAGTGCACGCATACATGTATCGATCTCGTCAATGGTGTTGTAAAATGAAAGAGAAATACGTGCTGTTGCTGCAACATCAAAAAAATCCATCAAAGGCATGGCGCAGTGATGGCCACTACGAATAGCAATACCTTGATTATCCAAAATGGTACCGATGTCATGTGCATGAATAGTGCCATGAACAAATGACAATACAGGTACTTTGTCAGAACTGGTGCCAACTGGATTAAAGCCCTTTAACTCGAGCAAACGCTCTGTTGCATAATGCAATAGTTGCGCTTCATATTCTAGCACAGCTTTCATATCCAAGCCCATGAGATAATCTATTGCCGCACCTAGTCCAATAGCACCTGCAATATTAGGTGTTCCTGCCTCAAATTTGTGTGGAATGGGTGCGTATGTGGTGAAATCAAAACTGACTTGTTCAATCATTTCACCACCGCCTTGATAAGGTGGCATCTCAGTCAATAAGGCTTCTTTTCCCCATAAAACACCTATTCCTGTTGGACCATACATTTTATGCCCAGAAAAAGCATAAAAATCAGCGCCTAAAGCTTGAACATCCACCGGAATATGTGCTGTTGCTTGGGCGCCATCGACCACTACTTTCGCACCATGGGCGTGGGCTAATTCAACCATTTTTTCAACAGGGTTGATGCTACCTAATGCATTTGAGGCATAACAACAGGCCACCACTTTGGTACGTGATGTTAACAGCTCTTTAAAGCGTTCAAGCATCAACTCCCCGTTTAAATCAATGGGCGCGACCTTTAACAACGCACCTGTTTTTTCACAAATCATTTGCCAGGGGACAATATTGGCATGATGCTCCATATGGGTGAGCAATACCTCATCCCCTGCTTCCAGAATTGGTAAAAAATAACTATTAGCTACTAAATTAATCGCTTCAGTGGTGCCGCGCACAAATATACATTCTTTGCTACTTTTGGCATTGATAAAACGGGCTACTTTCTCTCTTGCAGACTCATAGGCATGGGTTGCTCGAACACTGAGTTCATGAACGCCGCGATGAACATTGGCATTATCATGCTTATAATAGTGCGCTATCGCATCAATGACCTGATAAGGTTTTTGCGTCGTTGCGGCATTATCAAAATAAACCAAGGGATAATCATTAATCTTTTCTTGCAAAATTGGAAAATCTTGGCGAATTCGCTTCACATCCCAGTTGGCTTTAATTTGCATCCCTATCCCCTGTCTGCTAGTCGTGCAACACACCACGCTCTTAAGGCTTCATGTTGAATCGACATTAACGGTTCATGATAAAAAGCCTTGGTCAAAAATGACTTGGCTGCATCTTGCCCAATTCCTCTTGTCTGTAAATAAAATATAGCATCTTCTTCTAATTGGCCAACTGTTGCCCCATGACTACAGATCACATCATCTGCAAAAATTTGTAATTGCGGGCAGCTGATCATTTCAGCCATAGGTGCCAATAATAGATTTTTATTGGATTGATGTGCTTCTGTTTTAATGGCATGTGGGGCTACATACACTTCCCCTATAAAAACGCCGCGGCTTTTATCATCTAGCACGCCACGATACAACTGCTCGCTATGCCCATGTTCTTTTTCATGAAATACATTCACGCGCTGTTGATGAAATTGCTGCTCTTGGGCTTGAAACACACCTGCAAGAACGGCTTTGGCATTTGCTGCATTTAAATGAACTTTTAAATCACAACCAGAAATTTTTCCGCCAATTTGCAATATAAAATCATAATAAGTGCTATTTGCCTCTTGGGCGACCTGGACAGATGATTGCAAGTTGTCATGGCTAGCAAGACACTGAAGGCGATAATGGGCTAAGTTCGCGTAATCTTTGAGGCTAAAAACACTGGCGTGATTGATAAACGCAGCTTTATCTTCAGCTGAATCAAAATATTCAAGCACTTGAGCTGAGCTATTTTTTTCCATCACACAACAGTGCCTAAAATGACTGATGATGCCAGCTTGTGCCTGATGATGGATGATAATTGGTGCGGCAATATGATGACCTTCTTTGACCCGGATCCACAGGCCCGTATGTAAATTGGCCGCATTTAGATTCAAGAAGCCATCTTCAGTTCTGGTAGTATGATTCAGTAAACTTTGGCATTCTGTCGGATATTTAGAAAAGGCATCTTTGAGACTTAAAATTTCAAGTCCGTCAATGGCATCATGTAATAGCTGTAACGTTTCACCTTGAATTTGAATGACAATTGCATGCTCAAGTTGCAGTGGACAGGCATAAAAATCTGGTTTTCTTGGCTTAGATGTATATTGAACTGCAGCCATCTGCTGAAAAGGCATGTAGCGCCATGCTTCTTGTTTTTTATCTGGCAAGCCAGTTTCGATAAAACGCGCTTTGTGCCAATCTTGCCATGTTTTAAAAGCACCATCTTGTTCTTGATGGGACTCTAGATTTCCCCACCAACTGTTCATACTTTCTCCATGTCTTCTATCCAGGAATAGCCTTTTTCTTCAAGCTCGAGCGCTAAAGATTTATCACCTGTTTTCAAGATTTTACCATTGGCTAAAACATGGACCACATCAGGCTGAATATAATTTAATAAACGCTGATAATGGGTCACCACAATCATTGAATGCTCTGGATGACGCATGCAATTGACACCCTCTGCAATGGTTTTTAACGCATCAATATCAAGGCCAGAATCAGTTTCATCAAGAATTGCAAGTGCCGGCTCTAGCGCGAGCAATTGCACCATTTCATTGCGTTTTTTCTCACCACCAGAAAAGCCTTCATTGATATTACGGTATAGAAATCCTTCATCCATTTCTACTTGTGCACATTTTTCACGGATAAAGCTTAAAAAATCAATGGCATCTAAGCTTTGCTTACCTTGGGCTTTACGCACGGCATTGACTGCTGCTTTTAAAAAATTAATATTGGTCACGCCTGGGATTTCAACTGGGTATTGAAATGACAAAAAGAGTCCCATTTGCGCACGTTGCTCAGGCAAAAACGTCGTCAAATCTTGGCCTTTAAATGCAATTCGCCCTTTAGTGATCTGATAACTTGGGTGTCCTGCTAGCACTTTTGATAAGGTGCTTTTGCCTGAACCATTTGGCCCCATAATGGCATGAACTTCACCGGCATTAATTTGCAAGTTGATGCCTTTTAAAATTTCTAAATCACCAATATTGGCATGAAGATTTTCAATTGTTAACATTATCCAACCGCCCCCTCTAAGCTGATTCCAAGAAGTTTGGTCGCTTCGACTGCAAACTCCATAGGTAATTCTTTCAACACTTGTTTACAAAAACCATTCACAATCATGGCAATCGAGTCTTCTTGCTCTATGCCACGCTGCTGACAATAAAATAACTGCTCTTCACTAATTTTTGAAGTACTGGCCTCATGTTCAATTTGCGCCGATTGCTGTTTAACTTCAATTGCTGGAAAAGTATGCGCTTTGGCATTTGCGCCCATCAGCAAGGAGTCACATTGCGTAAAGTTACGTGCATTGACTGCTGTCGGTGCAATTCTCACCAATCCTCGGTATACATTTTGTGAATGCCCCGCACTTATTCCTTTAGAAATAATTGTTGACCGGGTATTTTTACCAATATGGATCATTTTAGTACCGGTATCAGCTTGCTGATAGTTATTGGTGACCGCAACTGAGTAAAACTCGCCAACACTATCATCACCTTTTAATACCACACTGGGATATTTCCAAGTAATGGCAGAACCGGTTTCAATTTGGGTCCAGGAGATTTTAGACCCACGCTCTTTACACAAGCCGCGTTTGGTCACAAAATTATAGATACCACCTTTACCCTCGGCATCGCCTGGGTACCAATTTTGTACTGTTGAATATCTAATTTGAGCACCTTCTAATGCGACCAATTCAACCACTGCCGCATGCAATTGATTTTCATCTCGCATTGGTGCGGTACAACCTTCTAAATATGAGACATAGCTATTCTTATCAGCAATAATTAAGGTACGTTCAAATTGGCCTGTGGCGACTGCATTGATTCTGAAGTAAGTTGATAACTCCATCGGACAACGCACCCCTTCAGGGATATAAACAAAGGAACCATCGCTAAATACGGCAGAATTCAATGCCGCATAGAAGTTATCTCGATAAGGCACAACGGTACCTAAGTACTTCTGCACCAACTCAGGATGATTTCTCAGTGCTTCTGACATCGAGCAAAAAATCACCCCATATTCAGCCAACTTTTCCTTAAAAGTGGTTGCAACTGATACACTGTCAAAGACGGCATCCACAGCAACCCCTGCAAGCATTTCTTGCTCTTTCAGTGGGATACCCAATTTTTCATAGGTTTTTAAAAGTTCAGGATCAACTTCATCTAAACTTTTTGGCCCGTCTTTAAAGTTTTTGGGGGCAGAATAGTAGGAGATAGCTTGGTAATCAACAGGTTTAAATGACACTGTTGACCATTCTGGATGTGGCATATTTTGCCAATACGCAAAAGCAGACAGCCGCCACTCCAACATGAATTCTGGCTCACCTTTAATGGCAGAAAGCTTGCGAATCACCTCTTCATTTAAACCAGGAGGAAACGATTCTGTTTCAATACTTGTGCTGAACCCATGTTCATAATCTTTATCTAACCAGGATTGTAAATCTTCTTGACTAGCCACGTTTTACTCCCATAGCCAATTGTCTAACTTGTGCTGCATCTTGTGCCGATAGTTCAGGTGTCGCTAATGTTGCCAAAGACACACTGGTTAAAGCCGACTCTATTGCCTGACTAATCATGCGCCAATTGCGCTGGATACCACAAACCTTGCCCAAGGAGCAATCATCGGGTTTCATATGACATTCAATGATCCCACGTTGTTCATCAAGCGCAAAAAGGATATCGGCCACTGAGATTGATTCAGGCATGCGGCTTAAGCGATATCCGCCACTCACCCCTCTAACAGAGACCAAAAGATCTGCAACTGTTAATTGTTTTAAAATCTTGCTCACAGTGGGCATGGATAAATGGGTATGTATGGCAATATCACGCGCATTACATAATTTATCTTGATGATGGGCCAAATACACCATTACCACTGTCGCATAGTCTGCTAATTTGCTGATGCGAAGCATAACATTCCTTGATGAAACAATCTAGTACTAAAGAAGTCTTAATTGAAGCTTAGCGCAATTATAACAAAATTTTGATAAAAAGTACGAAAAAAAATGCTCAAAATTAAATCGACTATGCTTGGTCAATTTAAACATGCCCTTAGCGATGTCAATGAAAAGAAAAAAAACAAAATAGCGCTATAATAAACAATATACATACCAACTAGGAATATTTCATGACCATCAATGTACGTGAACTGCTCTATTTTGAAAAACCAACAACAAGAACGACTTTTAGTCATATTCCAAATGGAAGTCCTGATATCAGCAGAATGCTCGATGGACGACCAGCATATCCTTCGACAGAAACTGTCACCCTGAAAATACCTAAAACCATCATTGTTGATCTGATAAATCTGAGAAGATGCCTTCACATAGAAGAAAAAAAAGCGTTTGACCAAAAAATACAAGAACTTCAACGCGAAGGACTAGCTGTTTATTATTATCAGGATGCACAATTATGCGAGTACGATCAAGCCATCTTCGACGAGGCAAAATCAATAGGTCATTTCCCAAGCGCCGCACAGTTGAGCCAAATCCTAAGCATCCCTGTCGACGAACTTTTTATTCTTAACAGGGAATATGCTGATTTAGTCGTTTCTGGCTATGATGCAGAATTCTTACCTGATTTATCTGAAATCGTCAGCTTGCGACCTAGAGAAGCAATATCTTCACTTTTTATAAATTCCCCTGCACCACTATCTGATATAGACACATTGCTGCGTAATTTTCCTCAGGTAGAACGGCTTTTTTTAAATGTTAAAGATGAAGGTGAAGCAATACAACAAGAAATTGCAAACTTGAGCGCTTATAAACGCCTATCCACACTTAAAACACTCGATCTTGATTTAAGTACTCATCATTTTAGAACATCTGAATCTATAGCATGCCTAAAAGTACCAAACCCAAAGATTTTAAAGCTTGTGAACTGTCAGATTGAAGACCCTTTTCCAAAAGGTGTATATTTCTCAAGCTTGGAGAAGCTGGATTTGACTCGAGCTAGAATAAGTAGTATGGCATTGGCTAGTATTTTGCAACAAACATTACAGCTTAAAGCTTTAAATCTGAATTGTTGCATGTGCAATATGGGTGAATTTGCAGAAGAACTAAGTTTTCCAGCGCTAGAAGTGCTCTGTATCTCTGCTATATTTATTTCAGCTCCGCAAATACTGGCAAATGTGAAAAAACTTAAGATACTAAAATTAACATATTATCGATACATCAACGATCTGCGCTTAAATGATTTGACATTGCCAATGTTAGAAGAGTTATGTTTAGATAGAACCGACGTTAACATGGAGAGATTGATTGATTTTATCTCAATCTCTCCAATGCTCAGTCGATTAAATTTAGCATTGTGTAGCAACATTGAAGGGGACTTACCTGAAGGCTTGAATTTTTCTCGTTTAAAGGAACTTGATATCTCCTCTTCCTCTCTTTCAAATTCATCTATTGCAAGCATATTGACTCAAACTAAAGAATTGAAAACACTAAAGATGTCTTATCTTCAGATTAGTATGGAAATGCCCCCTCTTCATTTAACGCAATTAACCACCCTTTGTTTAAACCATTGTAACATTCCTACCGCCATGCTGACTGTTCTATTAGAAGAAGGAACTCAACTTCGAATTCTTCGTTTAGCATGTTGCGAAAATATCAATGAAGCGATTCCTGAGCATGCAACATTCCCAAAATTAGCATCGCTTGAGTTAAGTGGTTCCGCTATCACAGGTGATAAATTATACAAGATGCTTGGCATGACAGGTCTATTAAAACAATTAGGGCTAGACGATTGCAAAAATATCACACATTTACCCTTTGCGCTAAAGCTTGCTAAGCTTGAAGACCTTTCTTTAAATGGTTCAAATATTTCAGATGAGACTTTGCTAAAAATCATCGCCAACTCACCTAAGCTGAAATCTTTAGGATTAAATGGTTGTTTCGATCTCAGTCCAGCATTGATTGAGCATTTGCAAAAACGCCCTGGCCTTTCTATAAGATTACAAGGTAAAAAGCCAGAAATAGCCGAATCAGCAATGTCAACTTTTTTTGCCAGCCCCCATCAAGTCGCTTCTCTGGCAAGGCATCAGGCTCATCATCAAACAACAAATAGTGTTGATGCAGACACTCAATTAGCAACAAAAACCTTTAGGGTTAATCGCATTTTTATGGGTAAGCCACATGCACCACAGCCTCGTGATTTACGTTATGAGACCTTTGATGATTTTGAGCTAGATGATCAAGCTGGCATAAAAGCGCCGTTTAGACTCCATCATCAAGCACCGGAATTAGCTTCATATGCTGATATTTCAGCGCAACATCGGGCCAGACAACCGTTGCATAAAAAATATTTACAATGTGGCGACAGGCACTATTTTTGTCGCACAAACCTCCAACTAACCCCAGAGTGGCAGGCGTTACCATCAGCCTTTCCTGATGAAACACTCATCAATTTCTACACTGAACCTACGGTCGAGGTCGAGCTTGTTAAATTACCACACACAAATTTACACTACATTCGATCGACCACTCAAGCTTCTCAACCAGTGATATTGGAGATGCTATTGACACGTCCACAACCCACAATAGGATTTGTAGATTTACCACAAGCTATTCGTGATTTAGCCCGTTTTTGTCGTGAATTTCGTCAAGAAGCCCTCAAAGATGTCGCCCCAACTGCCACAGCTCAAACATTCTTAGATGCACTGATAGCACAGCGTGTTGGTGCTTGTCGGCATCGCTCGATTGTATTCATGCATCTGATGAAGACCAAATACCCTGGGATACCGGTCCGCTTAGTTGGCAATCCGTTACATATGTTTGCCGAAGTATCTTATCAAGACCGCTGGATTAGCTGTGATTTGGGTGGGTATCCTGCAAATGTGCAGGTGAATGAGCAAAGCTTGCCAGAATATCGAACAGATGAACGAACTGAGCTTATTCCAGCAGAGGTCTATGAGCTGACATTATCGGGTTCAGAAGGAGCAGTTGCCGCTGATTTTTTACAGCAAGCACAGCAATTAAGCTCACTAACACTGAAAGAATGTAGTGCATTACCTTTGGGCTGTGCGTTGCCCATGCTCGATACCTTGAACATCATCAGCTGTCCACTAATTGGAGCAAAATTGCAGGATTTATTCACTTTGGCGAGCAAGATTAGAACCTTAAGCATTAAACATTGCAAGCTCACCCCAGAAGAATTTACGCATTTGGATTTTTCGTGCTTAAGGGACTTAGAGCATGTCAGTTTAAGTGGTCGATTTATTCCAAGTATAGAAGCTGTCATGCAACTAAAAAAAACTGCACCACAAGCACGCTGGATCATTGAAAGTGATAACTTTTCTTTAGAAAATATCCAACAGCTTGCGGTAAAAAGCAATATCGAAATTCGAACACTACCTCGTCCATTGCCCCAACGTTATTTTAGCAGTCGAACCCCCCAACTTGTTGCCAAGAAAGAAGCCTTCGATATTCTGAGAAGTGCTTGCAAAAAAACATTGGTAAATGTCGGACATGCTGAAACTGCTCGCTTAATTCTACAAAAACAAGCAAGCACTCTTGGACAACAGGTGTATTATATCGACTCCCCAGATGAACTGCGTTGTGCCGGGCCCTTTATTCGACGTGATGGCTTGCTGGGCCACATTGAAGGCGAGTTTGGTGGCCCATTGTATGATTTTATCATGAACCCGGGCATTGAGCCCAAAACCATAATCATCAATTACAATGCATTCAAGATGGCTGATTTTGCCTCGCGCAATAGTTTATTAGATGATCAACCCAGTCTTGATGGCATACGATTACCTGAAAATCTACATATCATTGGTCTTTTAAATCAACATCATCCTGATGCCTACCAAGGCCCTGATTTTCTTTCACGGTTTGATGAATATCAAGCCATGCACTGCGAAACTTTGCCCACACGCCAAACGATGCCATTAGCAGATACAGCAGAAGACATCATCGAGCTTTGTGGTGGCGAACAATGGGACGCAAAACTCATAGGGCATTGGTTGTTAAATAAGGGCCAGCTGATGTTTAAAGAGGGTGTATTATTAGCAGCAATAAAAGCTGGAAAATCCTCATTTTATATTAACCATGCACCGATACATGATCCTAAATTTGTCCGTTTCTGGCATGATTTAATCGAGCACCGTCGCATCATCCATCAAGGATATGATTACGGCCCCTTAACACCAGAGTGTCTGCTTCATTTGACTGCAGGGGTGCATATTCCAGCAAAAGATACATGCTTAACCCTTGCAGCTGGAAGTGCATTAACCCCTGCGCATGTCATGCTCAACCAATCAAATTTAAGTCAGTTTTTAGGGCAATATTTTTTAGATGAAAGAAGCCAGCAACTTGTCTTGCAAGCGGGTCTGATTGAGCGCCATGCAGGAACAGTGTTGCCCATCTACTTAAGTAGCTCCCTGTCATTTTTCACCTGGCTTAAATTATTAGAAACCTGCAGAATGCATAGCTGCGTTTTAGAACTTAGCTTAGCCCCTGGCGTTGGTTTTCCTCAGGAACTGGCCATGGATGCGAGCCACATCAGTAGACTCAGATTAAGTCCCTCATCTCATACAAACTTTAATCCCGAGGAATCGATACAGCCAGATATGGTCATTGATGTTAGCGAGTTAACGCCCGATGAATTCTTGGCGACATTTAAATGCAAAGGTTATGATCTTGAAAGCCATCAATTTGAATTTACCTCGATTCAAATTTGTCCATGGGAGGCATTGGCAGTAGGACAGACAGTGGTGTTAAAAGGTGAGTGGTCGCAAGAACTCGCTGATGTGCTACAAACGGTGATGTTTGACCGCCTACAAGCAGAAAACCCTCCTGGACAATTAATCGTTTATAGTCAAACACCAGAACGGTTTCCATCACTGATAGATAAACCCTTCCCTGCTGCCATGCTGCCTCATACAATTCAATTAGATAAAACGGTTGCCTATCAAGAGCGCTTAAGTGCTGTTGAACAGGCTTTAGAACACCACCCTTTTGTCTTGATCACAGGTGCCACAGGGGTTGGTAAAACACATTTTGTCAGTCGCCTATGGAAGGATGCCCATCCCGCTTGTCATTACGGCGAAGCACAAATTTCTGCTTTCCTTGAGGATAAATCTGAAGGACTGATAAGCTTATACATCAATGAAGCCAATCTGGCGAACAAAGACTGGACCATGTTCGAAGGCTTGTTTGAAACACCACCAGCTATCTTTTATAAAAATCGTTACTTTCCGCTCACATCCCGCCATAAAATTATTTTTGATGGCAACCCCATTACTTATGGTGGCGAGCGACACACCCCGCATTTATTTCAACATCATCCTTACCAGTTACACTTTGAAGCATTACCACCCCACGTGCTATCGCGCATCATTGGTCTTGATCCGGGCTTATCTGGCGTTGTTTTGGAGGTGGTGCAGTACATCGCGGCCTTAAATCCTGACGACACCATACTAACCCCTCGTGAAATTAAAATGATGGGGGTTTTGATCAACACAAGTATACAGACCTATCCAGATACTCAGAGAGAAAAAATCGCCGCTTATTTTGCCTATACCCTCTCTAAAAACCATGTGCCGGCCCAACATCAAGTTGATTTTGACGAACGCTTTAAAGTTGAGTCACCATTGACAATTGCTCAGCTTGCAGCAGCAGACGGTGATTACTTACTAAACAGCAGCAATTTGCCTGCAGCGATAGCCATCGATAGTCATTTGAGGGTCCGCATAAACCGACTTCAACAAGCAAGCCTGCAATCTTTAGAAATCGGTTTGGGTGGTCTGGTTATTGAAGGCGAGTCTGGAGAGGGAAAAAGCCAGTTGATTTTAAATCGATTGCGCGCCCATGGGTTAAAAAAAGATGTGGATTTTTTCCATATCCAAGCCAACGCCAAACCAAATGAAATTAAAGAACATCTATTAAGCGCCTTTCATCAAGGAAAAATCGTTGTCATTGATGAAATCAATAGCTTACCACTGCCTGAGCAATTGCTAAATGCTTTATTAGAGGGACACGATTTAGAAGATAAACCAGCAGAAATACCTGGCTTTTTGCTATTTGGCAGCCAAAATCCCATCAGCTATCGTGGGCGACTAAAAACCACTGCGCCTTTAGAGCACCGCTTACAAAAAGTGGTCTTACCTAGTTCCACCTTATTAGAAAAAAAACATATTTTAGAAACAATGGGACTACCATCAGCTATTGCCCAAGACATTATTGGTGAATATACCCACCACCCAGATTTAAGCTTTAGAGATGTGATTAAAATAGCCAAAAGATGGCTTGCACATGAAAAAATCAAGCCACCGTTACAACTCGATATCATACCCGTCAAACTCGTTGGGCCAGTTTCCAACATGGATGTCATAGCGAATGTGGAAAATTATTACGCAAAAAAAACAGGACAGCCTCCCATGCCACTGCAATCAGCCCAACAAGAGACCATGTCCATTCTTAAACTCGCCATAAACAATGGTTATACTCAAGGTGAAATTTTAGCATTTGAACAGTATGGTGGAACATTAACAGACATGGGTTTCACAAGTGAAGCACTGTCATTTGAGGGCAACATGCCACATTTTATGGCAAGCGTCACTTATCATCTCGAGCAAGGCAATCTGCCATTGATTGCATGTCCAATTGATAGAGAAACCGGATTACCCACGCCAATAGCAAAAGAGCCGCATAGCGAAGGGACTGCAGTGATTTCTGGATATAACTGGCAAACCGATGCGTTTACTCTAGTTCATTCAGGTAAAACTGTTGAGGTTGATGCCACCACACTGTTTAATGCGGCCCACAAACTGCTTAGCTTGACAGGATTTAAAGCCAAATTATTGATAGTACATCAGCCTAATCCAGCAGATTTATTGCAAACACGCCAAGCCCTCGATAAAAAACCAAGCGGGGCAGCAGCAATACCTAGATTTTTCCAAGAACAAGAACAAGAACAAGCATCAGTTCAATCAAGCAAGCCCTTAAACAAGCGAGATTGAATCTTTAAGCTCAGAAAATACTTGAAAAATGAGTGCTTTTCTATGAGATTTAACTTGTGTTATAATCAAGCAGTTTTCTTAATGATGGAAAAGATGAATGAACAAATCAGTGCTCATATTTCACTCTTTTGTGGTGTTTTGCTCTGCCGCTATTGTCTCTGGCAAATCCATGGCCGAGCCCCAAAATATAAGTCAATTAAAACAAGATCTTGTTAAATATCATGATTCAGGAAAATATTTGCAAGAGCACAGCCAAGTAAGTGAAAAAGCCTATAGATATCTTGAGCGAGAACTTGCTACTCACCACCATCAAAAACCGGCCATTGTCCTTGACATCGATGAAACCTGCTTATCCAATTACCACAATATTGTTGAAACCAATTTCTCTCAAACTCAAATGCAGATTCATGAATCAACTCTCCGTGCAAACGGTGAGCCCCTTCCTGGATGCCAGAAACTCTATCAATATGCCCAATCTCATCAAGTAAATGTTTTTTTTATCACCGGCCGCAAGGCTAACGAAAAAAATGCCACCATTAAAAACCTCAAAAACGCTGGGTTTCATCACTGGGCAGGTCTTTATTTGCTAAATGACAAGCTTGATGCGAACTATAAAAATATTGAGGCATTTAAAATTGCAATTCGCAAAATGCTCACTAAAAAAGGCTATGAAATTTTATTGAGTATGGGTGATAAACCGACTGATTTTAGTGGTGGATATACCAAAGCAAGCTTTAAATTACCTAACCCCTACTATTAATTTTTACAGCTGCTAGACTGCTCTAGCAGCCTTCACTTAGATGTAACTAACCTCAATCACATCATAACTTATGATCCCACCTGGGGTTCTCACCTCAACACTATCATCTAGTTCTTTACCAATTAAAGCTTTGCCAATAGGGGATGCGTAAGAAATTTTCCCTTCCTTGATGTTCGCTTCATCTTCACCGACAATTCGATAAACAACTTCTTCATCGGTATCGACATTACAAAGCTTGACAGTAGCTCCAAAAATGACTTTACCTTGATTAGGGAATGTGGTGACATCAATGATCTGAGCATTTGAAACTTTGGCTTCAAGCTCTATAATTCGACCTTCATTGAAGCTTTGCTCTTCACGAGCCGCATGATACTCAGCATTTTCTTTCAAGTCACCATGGGCTCTGGCCGTGGCAATTGATTCAATAATTCTAGGTCTATCAATGGTTTTACGACGATTTAATTCTGCTTTAAGCGCTGCAGCACCGCCAACAGTCATGGGTACTTTATTCATAGAATCCTCTCACATCATTTCTTAAATTAAGCAATAATACTATATCCTGCATCAACAACAATGGTTTGTCCACGGATCATGCCAGACTCAGGTAAACATAATAAATAAGCCACATCAGCCACATCTTGAGGTAATAATGAACGTGGCGCGAGGGATTTCATTTGATGCTCATCCAACAATTGTTCACGATTTGGGAAATGTTTTAAAGCATCGGTATCAACCACACCAGCAGAAATCGTATTGACGCTCACATTTTTTTCAGCCAGTTCCAGGCTTAATGAGCGCACCAAAGCTTCAAGTGCGGCTTTGGATACCCCGATAAATGAATAGTTAGGGATGGCTCGACTTGCGCCTAAACTGGATAATGCAAGTACTCGGCCCCCAGTCACCAGCACATCATGGAAACTTCTGACCAAATGATGCAGGGCAAGTGCATTGGTTTCTAAACACCAACGCCAGTGTTTGGTAGACATTGACATCGCAGGCTTTAAGACCCCACTGGCGGCATTACTCACCACAATATCAACTTGAGAGAAAGATTCCTTAAAGCGAGCAGCCATTTCTTTCACAGAAGCCTCATCAGCAACGTTGGCCTGAAGTGCGACTGCTTTTCGTCCCATTGCACTCAACTCTGTAACAAGTTTTTCTGCTTCATCAGAACTGTTATAGTAAACAATCGCAATATCAGCCCCATGAGCTGCTAACTTTTTAGCAATCGCACGCCCAATACCTCGCGCCCCGCCAGTTATCAATGCCACTTTATTTTTAAATACTTGTTCCATAATCACAACCTAAAATCAAATGAAGACAAACTAACCTGCTTCAATAAAACTGTCAACTCTTCAGCAAACAAATTATTTACATCCAGCGCTTGAGCGGCTGAAAATCTCAAGAAAGCCGATTGCGTTCAGGCTGTTGCTGGGTAATACAATGAATACCCCCACCCCCGGCAAATACATCCAAAGCATCAATTTGCATGATTGTAGCGTCTGGAAATAGTCCTTGAAACAACTCATAAGCCCAGGCATCATGCGCTTCATGACCAAAAGAAGGCATGATAATGCCACCATTGGCACGATAAAAATTAATATAAGAAAGGGTTAAACGTTCCCCTGAGATCACCGTTGCTGGAGGCATTTCAACTGTATGGACCTCAAATTTTTTATGATTGGCATCAGTGGCGGTTGTTAATAACTCATAATTAGCCCTGAGTAAGGCGTAATTTTCATCTTGCTTATCAGATGTTATCAAACACAATACTTTTTCTGGCGCAATAAAGGTGGCAACCTCATCAACATGACCATCTGTTTCATCACCAATCAACCCTCGTTCAAGCCAAATGATCTTTTGCACCCCTAAATGTGATTTCAAACGCGCTTCAATATTATCTTGAGTAAGATGCGGATTTCGATTCGGATTTAATAAACATTCTTTAGTTGTCAATAGTGTACCTCTGCCGTCAACATGAAATGCACCACCCTCCATAATAAAATCAGCTTCAATACGCTTGGTAGTTGTTAAATTTAAAATATGTTTGGCAATTTGTTGATCGAGTGCGTAATCGGGATAATTTTGCCCCCAAGCATTAAATAGCCAATCAATCCCAGCAAGCTCGCCATCTGCAGTAAAAACAAAACTGGGACCAGTATCTCTTGTCCATGAGTCATTGATAGCAAGTGGGATAAGGGTCACCGATTCGCTTAAATATTGTGTTGCAATAGCAATGTCTTCTGGCCGAAGCAAGATCTTCACCGGTTCAAACTGAGAAATGGCATTTGCCACACGAGCAAAAGCTTGATAGGCACGCGTCAACCCAATATTTTGCCATGTTTGCTGATGACAAGGCCAGGCCATCCAACAGGCCTCGTGCCTATCCCACTCCGCAGGCATGTGATATGTTGTATTAATCATGAGGTCCAAACTCCAGGTATGTGGGCTTACTTAAATGACCTAAAATCTCATTTAAATAGCTGCGCGATATATCAAAAGGCAAGTTTGCTTTTTTAAGTTGTTTTTCAAAAGAAAGTACCATATGTTTCATATTAAAATGCGCACTTGTTAACACTTGCTCGATGGTATCTCCTGCTGCCATATCATAAATTTCAAATAAACCATTGCCTTGTAATTTAACGCCTAGGGAAGAATTATCCCCAAATAAATTATGCAAATTACCTAAAATCTCTTGATAAGCACCAACTAAGAAAAAGCCAAGAAAATAAGGGTTTTTCTCATCATAGGCTGGCAACATGATGGTGCTTAATAAATGGCTTTCTCCAGTATATGATTTGACAGTTCCGTCTGAATCACAGGTTAAATCATATAAAATACTTTGCATGCTGGGCTTGTCAAGCAGCTGAGTGAGCGGTGCAATGGGGAAAATTTGTTTAATTGCCCATGAGTCAGGAATACTTTGGAAGAAAGAAAGATTGCAATACACCTTCGTGGCCACACGTTCATTGATTTCTTGCAATAACTCGACCTGATTACTCGATTCACTTCGTAGTTTTTCTTGCAGACGAAGACAAATTTCAATAAAGATGGCTTCAACAATCGCCTTTTGTTTCAAGTTGATGAGGCCATGCTTAAACATTGAATGCGCTTGCTCTAACGAGGCAGTGGCATAATTATAGGTCTCTAAAGGCAAATGAGATGGAAGAATTTCTAAAGTATCTAGTATTTCAGGAATCAAATGACAAGCTTGAATGTCTTCAGGCAATATGTCTTGGTTTGGTGTAGGACGTTCAATATCGGTGATATTGGTCACAAGAACCGCATGATGAGCTGTTAAGGCTCGTCCTGATTCCGAAATTAAATTTGGCTCTGGTACAGATGCAGCACGACAAGCTGGAATTAAAGTCATTAAAATATTGCTGGCATATTCTTTGATAGAGTAGTTCATAGAACAATCGGTGCTTGAACAGGTCCCTTCATAATCAACCGCAAGTCCTCCCCCAACATCCAAGGTTGCAATCGGGACATTCAGTTGCCTCAAGGCAATGTAATATTGGGTGACTTCTTGCATACAATGTCGAATATCACTAATATTTGCAATCTGTGAGCCTAGATGGCAATGCATCAAACTCAAACAATCAAGCATACCCTGCTGCTTTAATTCTTGCACCAGCGCTAAAACTTGTTCACTATTGAGACCAAATTTTGATTTAGCGCCACCTGTATTTTCCCATTTCCCAGCGCCCTTCGTCACCAAACGAATACGCACACCAAGACAAGGTTTGAGATTGAGCTGGCTTGCCTCATTTAATATCAATGCCAACTCACTATATTTTTCAATCACAAGAAAAACTTTATGCCCCATCGCTTGAGCAATGAGCGCTAAGCGCACATAGGCGCTATCCTTATAACCATTACAAATAATCGTGGCGGAAGCATCGCCCATCACCCCAAGAACAGCAAGTAGTTCTGGACGGCTTCCTGCTTCAAGTCCAATTGGGGAATCGGGAACATTAATCAATGATTTAACAACCACATATTCTTGATTAACCTTAATGGGATAAACCAGTTGATAGCTACCCTGATAATCATGTTCCACAATAGCCTCTTCAAAGCCTTGATAAATGGTTTTTACCCTATCGACCAAAATATCAGAAAATCGAATCAACAGCGGGCATGAAAGACCACTTTGATTGGCATAGTGGATAATACTTTGTAAGCTAACTGTAGAACCATCAAGAGGATTAATGATCTCAATTTGCCCCAAACGGTTGTATTGAAAATAACCTGCTCCCCAATTGGCAATGTTGTAATCAGATGAAGATTCAACCCCTTTTAAAGACATGTTCTCACTCCTTCATTCACTCACTAAATCATAGTAGGTGTGTGCTTCTCGTTGTTGCATAAAAGGAAAGAGCCGCCCCCATAATGCCTTATCTCTAAAATCAATTGTAGCCACCAATACAGCGGGCTCATCACGTGGGGCTTGGGCTAATACTTCACCCATTGGTGAGCTAATAAAGCTCGAACCATAAAACGCCAACCCATCTTCTTCACCAACACGATTCACAGCCGCAATAAATACATTATTCATAATCCCTTGGGCAAGCATGACCTTTTGCCACATCGGCTGGGAATTAAAACCAGGTGCAGTAGGTTCACCACCAATAGCCGTTGGATACACCAAAATATCTGTTTGTTTTAAACCATAGATACGGGATAATTCTGGGAACCATTGATCATAACAAGTAGGCAGGCCCACTTTAGCGCCTTCAATGTCATGCACGGGGTAATTAGAATCACCAGGTTTAAAATAATGATCTTCATGATATTTTTCACCACTTGGAATATGTTGTTTGCGGGTGGCTCCGATCATTTTTCCACTAGGGCCAAAAGCAACTGCTGTATTATAGCCCGCTTTTTCAAATAACGAAGCTGTGATACTAATACTGTATTTACTTGACAATTCTGATATAAATTTTGCGGTAGGACCTTGATGGAGGTCCTCTTGATACAATGAGCCATCAATATCCACACGGGTACAAAAATAAGGTGATAAGGTCAATTCTTGCAAACAAACCAGTTTTGCGCCGCGACTTGCTGCTGCTTTAATTTTATCAGCTAAATTGGCTTGATGTTTGACTGGATCCTCTTCCCACCTTTCTTGAACTAAGCCTAGAGTTAATTGTTCTGCTTGCATGTCTGATGTCCCACCTATTGTTAGCGCTAAAAGCCACCAAACTATACAGCCCCATATGAAATTTCTCAAGCATGGCGACGATAAAAAGATAAGTGAGATAACTGCAATGATGCGACATGCCTGAATTGCCTGCTCGAGCTGACTAAGTATATGCGAAAAAGCTGTCGGCAACTTAAACAATTCAGACAGCCAATAAGGCTGTTTATTTACCATTGTTAAAAACAATCACCCCGCCTCCCGCAGGAAGAAAATTTCATAAAGCTTTTTTAAAATTTGAGTGGGTATGCACTTTCCTTTGATGAAAATCTGTGTCATTAAGGTTTAGCTGCACTCCCGGAGCAGTCTGGCTCTTGTTTGGCTGGTTCGAGTGAATGCTTTTCTTTATAGACAAGCTCACCAATTGCCTGCTCGAGATTAGCAATGATTTGAGCAGATTGTGTAGGATATTGAGGTTTAGAGAATATCCCAGGCGACCAAAATCGAGGAGTTACTAGACTTGGTTTAGCTTTCTCAATCAAAGCCGTGCAATTTTCCATTATAGCATCTGCAGTACCTCTTCTTCGACAAAGATCTTTGAGCTGCGTATCAATGTCTTGATACAAATTCAACAACTCTTTAGCGCGTTCAGTTGCCTGAAGGAAGCTATCTTTTCCGAGAGAGACTTGTTTGGCTTTGAGTTGTTCTAACTGGATAAGAATCTCTATTGGGATGCCCACTGAATATAAAACAGGGTTTTTCTCTAACCCGTTAATCGTTTCAGACTCTTTTCCTAATTCGTTATCAAGAGAGGCAACATGGCTAAGAGGGGACCCAGACTTATCATGCCCATGAACAAAAAAATAATGGACGCCATTTTTAGCTATTGGTAAAGCAATAACACGATAATCCCTTTCCCACAGGGTATTATGAAAAGCTGTGCCTTCTATATTCAGCTGCCCAACTTCCCCAAGTTGTACAAATTCTTGGAACTTCTGATTAATACCATCAATTGTTTGTGCCAATTCAATAGCTGTTTTGTCTTCATACTTCACGCCCAGCTGTTCAGTAAGATCTTTAATTGTATCCAGTCCTGTTTTCCCATGACTGTAAATTGTTATTTCAGAATCGTCTTTATATTTACTTAGTGAATATGAAATTAATTTTAAGGAGGGTCGATAGCTTTGTTCTGCAAATGCCACCATTTCTTCGCTTGTTACCATCCCCTTCTTCATTAGTGCCTGTAAATTATGCATAGATGTCGCGGGCCTAACCTTACTCTTATAATCCTGAAATTGAGGCACTTTTTCAAATGCTAAGAGAAATTCTACACCATGGTTTGAAACAATAATTTCGAAAGGAACTTGTTCTTGCTTCAATTTTTCAAGAATCTTAAGCGTAAAGTAATCATTACTTCCTCTATCAGAAAACTCATCCCCCAGCAGCCTTAGCAAACAATCTTTGTTGAATTCTAGGCTTGATACAATGGCATTTAGACCTTGTAAATGGTTTGGATTAAGCGCTTCAGTCGGCGTGCTATATATTCGAACTAATTCCTGGTACTGTTGACTTGTCATATTCGTTACTATTCCCTCACTAATGAGGATGAACATTAATTTCAGCGCATTACCATGTAAATCGCCAACAGTAATTTGATTTTCTCCTGGTCGCCGCTTATGAACCACATCCGGGAACTGAGAAAGTTGCACTTGTTGTGTTGTAAGTGAATTTGGGGTCTGCATATAATCCTCATATAGAGCCAATAATATTCTCTTAGATAAATTATAGATCAATTTTAACGGGTATTTTTTAAAAAAAAAATAGAATGTGGCTTTGCAGTGTACATCAGCCCAACATGTCAACTATAAATCAAGCAAAAGGGCAGCTACGGCCTGCATTTTTAAAACGAAAGTCTATTGACATCAATGATGATAAATTTGATAATTTGAACGCTTCACTATGTTATAATATTTTATTTAAGACCTCTGACCCCATGATGCAATCCTCTTGGTTAAAACAAAGTTTCCCTATTGCCGCTATCTTTTCGTTTCGAATGCTGGGCTTATTCATGTTAATCCCTATTTTCAGCATTTATGGACAGGATTTAAGTGGGGCCACCCCTATTCTGATTGGGATTGCCATTGGGGCCTATGGTTTTAGCCAAGGCGTGATGCAAATGCCATTTGGCATCATGTCCGATTACTATGGTCGGAAACCTTTAATTGTCATCGGATCCATTTTATTTGCTTTAGGTAGTATCCTAGGGGCTACAACGCATTCGATTTACGGCATGATATTTGCAAGAGTCATCCAAGGCATGGGCGCCGTAGGTAGTGTTTTAATCGCCTTAATAGCCGATAATATCGATGACAAGGATCGTCCCAAAGCAATGGCTATTATTGGGATGAGCATTGGCGTATCCTTTGCCCTTGCAATGACCCTAAGTCCGTGGATAGCTGATAATTTTGGCCTAAGTGGGATTTTTATACTCACAACCGTATTGGCATTACTAAGCTTGGTGCTTTTAAAATTTATTCCGATTCACCGCCAAGAAAAACCCAGCAGATTTGAAGTCAAGATGCTAAAAGAAGCATTTCTACGCCCCGAACTCCTCCGCTGCCATTTAGGCATCTGGGGCCAACATTTCATTCTGACATCTTCTTTTTTTGCCATTCCACTGATTTTAAAATCAGCAAACATTCAAATGAGTTATTTTTATTTAAGTTTGATGGTGCTTAGTTTTGTATTGATGATGCCAAGCCTCGGATGGGCTGAACGACATCAACAGCGTGAAGCCTTATTTAAGATTTGTCTCTTTACACTGCTAGCCTCTCAAGTACTAATGCTGATTATACCTCACCG
>RGPR01000090.1 GCA_010030245.1 Gammaproteobacteria bacterium | reverse complement strand
ATCAAACAATATATTCAGCAGCAACAAACACCTCTTTAAACCTTGGCGCCTTATATCCACGACCTGAAGAACGTGGTTTTACGGCGCGTATGATAAAAAATAGGTGATTCAACACATTTGTGATGAATGTAGATAAAATTACCTCGATTTAAACGAACTAGACTTAAATCAAATTGAGCACAAACCAAGACTCATATATAATCATGCTCATCTAAAGCTATTGATGGTGAAACAATGCCGATTTATGAGTATATTTGTCATGACTGCCACAAACCATTTGAACTGATGCAAAAAATGAATGATCAACCATGTTCATCATGCCCAAATTGCAATGGAAATAAAGTTGAAAAACAGGTTTCTGCAGCTGGTTTTCAATTGAAAGGAACTGGTTGGTATGTCACTGATTTTAAAGATAAAAAAAATAAGACTACAACAACGGATACAAAGTCAAGTGCTAACAATGCGTCATCTTCAACAGATGGAAAAACATCATGACTAAACGTTTAAGAGGATATTTACTCACAGGACTTGTGGTGTGGTTACCAATTGCGGTCACTTTTTTAGTGATTACGTCACTTGTGGAATGGCTCGATCAATTGGTTGCATTATTGCCAAATGAATTTCAACCCAGTGTCATTTTTGGTTTTTCAATCCCCGGATTAGGCGTGGTAATCGCCTTAATGGTGCTTTTAGTGACAGGTCTTTTGGTTACCAACTTGATTGGACAAAAGTTGATTCATCTTGGTGAGTCCTTGCTCCATAAAATCCCCTTGGTCCGTGTGATTTATAATACCAGTAAACAAATTATTGAAGCACTTTTAATGACCAATGGTCAGGCTTTTCGTCAAGTGGCAATGATTGAATATCCTCGAAAAGGTTGTTGGACAATGGCATTTGTGACCGGCAAATTAAAATGTCCTCCTGATGTCGACAAGTCAGAAAGTCTTTTGACGGTATATGTACCAACAACCCCAAATCCAACCTCTGGTTTTTATTTAATGCTACCTGAATCGGACATCAAGCGCTTAGATATTCCTGTTGAGGATGCATTAAAAGTTATCTTATCATTAGGCGCTATGCAGCAGCCATTATTTCAAAGTAAGGAGTATCCATGAGAACGCATTTATGCGCGCAGATCAATGAGCATTTAATTGACCAGGTTGTGAGCATTTGTGGTTGGATTAAAAAGCGCCGCGATTTTGGTGAATTGATGTTTCTGGATATTCGGGATTCATCAGATGTTTTACAAGCGGTCATTGAGCCTAAACAAGCAGAAATTTTAGCTAAAGCACAAGAGTTGCGACATGAATATGTCGTTAAAGTGACTGGAATAATCCGTCCACGCCCTGAAAATATGCGTAACACCAATATGAAAACAGGGGGCGTCGAGCTAGAAATCAGCCATTTGGAAATTTTAAATACCGCAACCATTCCACCATTTTTACCTGATGACAATCAACATGTGAATGAAGACTTGCGTTTAAAATATCGATATTTAGATATGCGTCGTAACGAGTTACATCAAAAAATTGTGCTTCGACATCAGATTGTGCGGCTTATTCGTGAATATTTAAATCAAGAGGGCTTTACCGATATTGAAACCCCGATGTTAACCAAAGCCACCCCTGAGGGTGCTCGCGACTATTTGGTACCATCGCGTGTTCATCCTGGTGCTTTTTATGCTTTACCTCAATCGCCTCAATTGTTTAAGCAGTTGTTAATGATTGCTGGCTTTGATCGTTATTATCAGGTTGTACGATGCTTTAGAGATGAAGATTTGCGCGCAGATAGACAACCTGAATTCACTCAGCTCGATATTGAAATGTCATTTATCGATGAACAAGACATTCAACATTTGTTGGAAAACTTGGTTTGCCATCTTTTTAAAACGGTATTGGATGTTGAATTGCCACGACCTTTTCAAAAAATGCCCTATGATGAAGCAATGACGCGTTTTGGTAGTGATAAACCTGATTTACGCAATCCTTTATTTCTGGTTGATGTGAAGCAAATATTTTTAAATTCAGCTTTTTCGGTGTTTAAAGACGCTGCACATGATGCTGATGCAAGAGTGATAGCATTACGATTGCCAAATGGAAGCCAACTATCACGTAAGCAACTTGATGATTATCAGCAATTCATGGCACGTTTGAATGTCACTGGCTTGAGTTATATAAAAATCAATGATCTAAGCAAGGGACGTGAAGGCTTGCAATCTTCATTATTAAAGTTTTTATCTGATGATGACATTCAAGAACTCATGCTGCACACAAAAGCGCAAGATGCTGATGTCATCTTCTTTATTGCCGGTAAATCTTCGATAGTAACAGAACCGATGGGAGCCCTGAGACAAAAACTTGGTTTTGATCACGGTTTAATTAACGAAAAGGATTGGAAAATAGCCTGGATTGTTGATTGGCCGATTTTTTTATTTAACGATAAAAAACAAGTGATTGAATCAGCGCATCATCCGTTTACCTCACCGCGTGAAACCAATCCAGAACTATTGAAGCAGAATCCTTTACAAACCAAAGCCAAAGCTTATGACTTGGTATTAAATGGCTATGAACTTGGCGGTGGCTCAATTCGAATACATCATCCACAATTGCAAAAAACAGTTTTTGATTTATTGGGCATTTCTGATGAAGAAGCTTCACAAAAATTTGGTTTTTTCTTAGAAGCGCTTGAATATGGTTGTCCTCCACATGGTGGTATCGCTTTAGGTTTAGATCGTTTGGCAATGTTAATGACTGGCTCAAGCTCTATTCGTGATGTGATCCCATTCCCTAAAACCTTAAGTGCAGTATGCTTACTCACCCAAGCCCCAAGTGTGGTTGATAAATATCAACTCGATGAGTTATCCATTCAAACAACAGTTAAAGATGAATGATGTAGAGCTTCTCAATAAGGCTTATGAATTAGAAGGTTTGACATTTTTGCAGCTGGCAAGAATCTTAAGCCTTCATCTTCCTCAAGATACAAGACATGCCAAAGGTTGGCTGGGTCAAAGTATTGAACGTTATCTTGGTGCGAGTGCGGGCTCAAAGGCAATGCCTGATTTTCCAAATCTTGGTATTGAGTTAAAAACGCTGCCTTTAAGTGTAAAATCTAAAGTATTAGAATCAACTTATGTTACCACGTTACCTCTGATGCCAGAGCCTCCCTTAACTTTCGAAGCTTCAGTGTGTTATCAAAAATTAAAAAAGGTCCTGTGGCTTCCGATTGAGGGTGATAAAGAGATTTTCTTTGCTAATCGACGAATCGGTAAGGCAATCCTTTGGGAACCTAGTGCTTTGCAACATGCGCAATTAAAAGCAGACTGGTTATTGATCATGGATTTGGTTTTAACAGCTAAAATCGAAGAATTAGATGCAAGATATGGAGAAATTTTGCATGTCAGGCCAAAAGCTGCACATTCTAAGGTGTCAACAATTGCCATTGGTGAGAACCAGGATGTCATACGAACCATGCCACGGGGCTTTTATTTACGTAGCAGTTTTACTCAAAGTATCCTTGCGTATTAGTATATTTTCGATTCAGGATTTCATTGCTTGTTTTACCTATAAACTAGATATCTATATCATCAAATTTCCTCATCTGCACCACAATTTTGAACAGATTATGCAGTTGTTATCGCAAAGCAAAACTCTCTAAAAGAGAATCGCTCCTATCAGCATTTTCAAATTCATCGTCCTCAGGGGTGTTAAAGTAACAGTGGGATAAAAATGCTGTTTTATGATTTTCATTAATGATGTTGACGAATTCAGGATTCGTTTTTTCTTGAGGTAGCGGTAAATTGAGATATATTTCTGACACAAATAAACTCACATCAGCCAATATTTGATTAAATTTACATAAAAAAAGAATATTGCCAATTTGTACAAATATATCAGCCCAGACATTACTAATGACATTTTCTGGTTCTGGTAGGCCCACAAAAATGATTATTAAAGCTTGTGCTAAAAAACACGCCAATGAAATATAAAAAAATTGAGGAGATTGTTGATAAATGTTATAAAACATCAGACCACTTTGGTATAAGGTTATGAGATTTAATGCGACTTGAATAATTATCAATGTAATTTGATTTAAGAAAATTAGGCTTGCACCGCCAATTAATAATGTCGCACAAAAAATCATGCTTGTTATATTATTCGATAAATTTAATTCTTTAGTGAGCGGTTTAATGATGAGGTTTAGTGGATTTGCCATTTTTTCTACTAAGTCAATGATAATATCAGATAAAAATAATATATTAAATAACAAAGGTGATGTTGCTAGTAAGTGTAAAGCAATAAAACCAAACATAATTATTTGTAAAATGATAATAACAACTTTAAGTCATTTATTAAATAATTCATACATCGTAGAGTTAGTCATATAATCGCGCAAAGCGTCGGCTCTTTTTTCATTGAACTCAGACATATTCTTTTGAATTTTATTGGCAAGTTTTAAAAATTCAAGATTTTGTCTGATCATCAAATCTTTAGTTGAATGATCATCTTCAACCTCTATTCTTGTCGATAATTTCTCGAAAAGCATAAGAATTGCATCTTGTTGATAAAAACTCAAATCTTGGAAATTAAATGCTATATTCGTGTCTTCAATAGATAAAAGAAAATTGTCTTTCGATGCTAAGCTGTTGATAAGCGCGTCATAACTAGTACTTAACTTTTGGAAATTTTCGTTGGCACTTGGATCACCTGGATTTCTATCAGGATGAAATTTAAGAGCTAGTTTTCGATATTGTTTGTTTAATAAATTTTCTTTCTCTAAAATGGATAGTGATTTGTAATAATCAAATTCTATTTCTAGAATATCTAATTCATTTTTTAAATTTGCCATGTTACACCTCTAAATTTGCCTAGAATAGTAACAGTTACTTAATTAAAAATCAAGTTGAGTAATTATTTGTAATCCATGAAGATGGAAGATACATTTTTTACCTTATACTTAATTATCAATTGAATTGATGAAATTCTTGAGCTCGATCTAGGAAATTTTTTAATATTTCAAGCCCATCAATTGTCAGAAAAGATTCTGGATGAAATTGGATGCCATATAGCGGGTATTGTTGATGGGATATAGCCATGATGACACCATCACTGGTTTCTGCATCAATTCTGAATTCTTGAGGAAGGGTTTTTTTATCAGTAATTAGTGAGTGATAGCGAACAACCGTTGTGGGGTTGGGGATTTGATTAAATAATCCTTGTCCATGATGATAAACCTCGGAAGTTTTGCCATGCCGAATTTCAGGGGCACTAATAATTTTCCCGCCAAAAGCATAACTGATGGCTTGATGCCCTAAACAAACGCCTAAAATAGGTATATGTTGATAGAAACATTTAATAACGGGGACAGAAATACCAGCATCTCTTGGGGAGTTGGGTCCTGGTGATATGATAATTGCTTGTAATTTCATGCCTTTGATATCATCGATGCTGATGGCATCATGTTTATAAACACAGATATCTTGCCCTAAAATCTGAAGGTATTGTACCAAATTATAGGTAAATGAGTCATAGTTATCGATCATCAGAATCATGACGTTAGCTTATTAAATTGAAAAATCATAGCCAAGATAGACTTGCTTTACTTGTTCATTTTCTAATACTTCTTTAGGTGAGCCATGACAAAGTATTTCACCTTTGTTGACGATATAGGCGCGACTACAGATGTCTAGAGTTTCACGAACATTGTGATCGGTAATTAAGACCCCAATGTTTTTTTGACAAAGCTGGCGGATGATTTGTTTAATATCGCCAACGCTAATCGGGTCAACCCCTGCAAAGGGTTCATCTAATAACATAAATTTTGGAGAAGAGGCTAACGCTCGAGCAATTTCTACGCGACGACGTTCGCCTCCAGATAAGCTCATGCCTAAACTTTTGCGAATATGGTGTAAACTAAAGTCACTAAGTAAAGATTCAAGTGTTGCGATACGCTCATGTTTATTTAAGTTTTTTTGCAGCTCAAGGATGGCATAAATATTCTCTTCAACAGTCATTTTTCGAAAAACGGATGCTTCCTGTGGCAGATAGCCAATACCTAATTTTGCGCGTTCATGAATTGCTTTATTTTTGATATTGATATCATTTATAAATATTTCACCTGCTTCACAAGCTTGAAGACCGACTATCATGTAAAAACTAGTAGTCTTTCCCGCGCCATTAGGGCCGAGTAAACCAACGCATTCACCGCTTTCAATTGATAAACTAACGTTTTCAACAACTGTACGTTTTTTAAATGATTTTTTTAAATGAAGGGCTTTAAGCGTGTTTTTCATGTTTTTCCGGTTCTATAATCATGGTTGTCAAATTTTCATCAGTGGATTTTGATATGATTTTTTTGCTTTTTAAATGATATTCTAGATAAGGCGCTTGAAAATGGTAACGTGCTTGATCAATTTTAACATGACCTATTAATTTGATCATGTCCAATGCTGGCAGATAAATCATTTTATCAGCAAATGCAAATAGCGGGGCTTCATTGTCATTAGGAATGGTTTTAAAACGTGCTTGTTTTTGAGAGCTACCCAATATGACTAGCTTGTTGAATTGATGTTCCTTATCACCAATAGAGTAGCCTGATTCAGCGTTAATCTCAGTCGTACCTTGAATAAAAATAAGGTTTTGTGAAAACAAGCCTTTGAATTTTTGCTGATCCCATTCTACTTGCCCAGCTGAAAATTGAATTGGTTTTTGACTATCAGCTGATGTTGCAAAAACACTATCGCTCAATAACAGAACGAGGAAATAACAAAAAAAACGCATATTTTTTGTATGATGAAAATACATGAAAACATATTAACATAAGTTGAGTTGACTAACCATGAGGTCTTGCTGCTTTGCTCGGATAATATTGACCAGTGACATGGCTCAGTTTTAAGGATTTTGCTTCAGACAAATAAGCTTGCATGCCAGTTGCATATAAAATGCTCATGCCTTGAGTGATTTGCACCTGATGATCGGTAAATGCTTTCTGATTTTTCGGTTCGTAACTTAGATGTTCAGTTGAAAAGCGAGTGACTTCCTTATTAGCCTGCTCTAGTTCAATTAAGACATTTTTTTTAAGTTCAATCGCTTCTGTATCTTGTTTCGAATTGGCAAAGTCAGCTTTAATTTTCCAGGTTTCTTCAAGTTTACGCACGATTAAGCTTGGGGCATAAATAATATGCTGGTTGTTAAGGGAAAAATTTTTTATTTTCGGTGTTGAAAATTCTTGATTTAGCATGCCTTCTTCATCAAATTGAATCCAATGCACGTTTTTTATCAACGCATTAAAATCTTGGGGTTTAATTGTAAGCGAGGGAGTTGAGCTTCGCATCTTAAAAATGCGAAGCCCAAGGGATAATGAAAGAATAATGACCGAAATGATTAATAAACTTTTTCTAAGGTTTGACATGGGTAATTATTGAAATAGTTGATTAATTCATCAGTTTTGTTGTGAAGTTTAAAAAAGAACTCACAAACCTCTCGAACAGCACCATGACCACCACTTTGGTTAGTGATGATATCTACGCGTTCTTTAACGGCATCAATGGCATTGTGAGGGGCAAAACTTAAGCCTACTTTTTCTAGTAAAACAATGTCTTG
>RGPR01000089.1 GCA_010030245.1 Gammaproteobacteria bacterium | reverse complement strand
AGCCTTAAGAATTCTTCTGCAAAATCAGCGATAAACACCACAGGCCACTCATTGATGCTTGTGATTTCATCAAGCAAATCATCAGGACATGGAATATGTAACTGCCTAGCAATTGCTATAGCATCAATTTGACGCAAAATTTCTTGGCGACGGGCTTCAAAATCGACAATCACTTTCGCTTCAAATAGTGCCTTTTCATAATCATTCGCTGCACTTATCAAGACAGATTGTGGATGATGAAATCGATGCCCATAACTTAAATTTTGGGTGTTAACACCTAAAATATCAGTATCTAATACCTGATCTCCATACATTAAAATAGCCCAATGCACAGGCCTTGCAAAAGCAAATGTTTCCGCCCCCCAACGCATGGGTTTAGGAATATTGACTGCAACCACAGCTTGTTTAAACAGTTCAGGTAACAGCGAACTTGTGGTTTGACCCTCTTGTTCGTATTGATAAATCCACCACTGACCTTTGTCTGTTGTCTCCAAAGTTAAGGCATCTAGCTCGACCCCACATGAACGCGCAAAACCAAGTAATGCTTTTGAAGGTGCGCCATTTGCATCATGGGCAGCACTATTAGCAGGACCTCTTCTAACTTGCATACGATTTTCTTGACGAGCAGGAACATCTTGAATGACAACACCAATACGACGCGGACTGGAAAAATAGCGGGTCGCTCCATAAGTCATCTCTGCTTCATCCAAATATTGAAGCAGGAGATTGAGAACATTTTTGGCCAATGGCTTAACTAAACCACTTGGCAACTCCTCTGTACCTAATTCAAATAAAATATCATGTTTCATCTGTTCGCCCCAATAGTGGAAAACCTAAACGTTCACGGGCTTCAAAATATGTTTGAGCAACGGCACGCGATAACTGTCTAACACGTAAAATAAAGCGCTGTCTTTCAGTCACCGATATGGCATGTCGTGCATCCAGTAAATTAAAGACATGGGAGGCTTTAATCACCATTTCATAGGCAGGCAAGGGCAAGCTAAGTTCAATTAATTTCTGAGCCTGTTGCTCATAGTCATCAAAATGTCTAAAAAGCATTTCACAATCAGCATGCTCGAAATTATAGGCCGATTGTTCTTGTTCATTTTGTAAAAAGACATCACCATAGGTCACCACTTGCTGACCATTGATGGCCCAAGGGATATCAAACAATGAATCTACCCCAAATACATGCATGGCTAAACGTTCCAAGCCATAAGTTAATTCACCGGTGACAGGAGAACAGCTTAAACCACCAACTTGCTGAAAATAGGTAAATTGAGACACTTCCATACCATTCAACCACACTTCCCAACCCAATCCCCAGGCACCTAAAGTAGGAGATTCCCAGTTATCTTCAACAAAGCGAACATCATCAAGCAAGGGATTAATGCCGATGGCTTTTAAAGAATCTAAAAATAATTCTTGAATATTGATAGGCGATGGTTTTAAGACGACTTGTAATTGGTAGTAATGCTGCAGTCGATTTGGATTTTCACCATAACGTCCATCAGTTGGACGTCTTGAGGGCTGCACATAGGCCGCTCGCCAAGGTTCTGGACCAATAGCTCGTAAAAAAGTCGCCGGATGAAAGGTTCCGGCCCCTACTTCCATATCAAATGGTTGTAAAACAACACAAGCTTGTTGCCCCCAAAAGGCCAACAAGCTTGCGATTAAATCTTGAAAAGTCTGCATTACTTGATCTCAGCTGCTGACTTAATCAATTGTTCTAGTTTATCTTTAGAAGTAGAGCCTGGAATTAAAACTGGGTTCATATTTGCAGCTACTTCACCATTTGGTGTTGATAGAATGATAAATACTGGCGTACCAAATAATTTCATGCTTTCAGCCAATTTACGGTTATTCGCTAAGGTATCCGCAACAGTTTGGCTCTTCATGTCCGTTTGGAATTTGGCTAAATCTAGACCTTGAGTTTTCGCAAGTTCTAATAATGCCTTTTCATCTATCTTTTTCAAACCAAATAAGGCTTGTTGCATTTGTGCATATTTACCTTGCATACCAGCAGCTAAAGCAGCCTTAGAAGCCATGGCCGAAGTATTGCCAAATATTGGAAACTCACGATAAACCACTTTTAAATTGGCATTGTTTTTTAAAATATCGCTAACAATTGGATGCATTTTAGAACAATGGCCACATTGATAATCAAAGAACTCAATCATCGTCACATTCGCTTTAGGGGCACCCACAACTGCTATTTTTTCATCGATCAATTGTTTGGCATTTTGTTGAATATAGGTGTTCGCACTTGCTTGCATTTGTGTTTGCTGTTTGGCTTGAAGTGCTTGAGAGGCTTCAATTAAAACTTCTGGATTTTGCACCAAATAATCATGTACAATTTTTTCAACGGCTTTGGCATCTAGATTTGCTGGATTAGCGGCCCATCCAAGTTGAGCTGCTAAAATTGCAAATAACGCAATTTTGTTAAACTTCATGGTTTATCTCCTAATTAGTGAATCGCTGAGAAAAAAAGCTTTATCTTGACCTACTCTTCGCCTTTAACAAACGAAGCATCACAAGCTATCCCCGTACGCCACGGTTCATTCAAGCGAATGTTCAAAAGTGTACCTTAGCCATATGATTTAAACAAGCCTCTTAACCCCTAAATTAATGGATAAAAAAGCAATGCTTGGCTGATAGGTGTTGATTTAGCCGCAAGGACTTATCTTGGTAAAATGAACTCGAAAACGATTGGCATCAGGAGACAGGCATTGCTCATTATCACAAGAATAGCTTTTCACTCTTAGCTAGCTTGCAACAGAGGCATTGCCTGGTTTTTTGAACACTATTTAAAAATATCTCTTTCTCAACTATGGATGAGGGCCGCTAGGTGTAAGCTCTGCCTTGATCTGAGCAAGTAGTTCTTGATTCTTCTGTAAACAGCTTTCGGTAAAATAGCATGTTTTAGAAGATTTTCCTTCAATGCCAGGAAGTTCATCTAGATATAGCTGCAGTGCCAGTTTATAGTCGGCATCTATTTGGGTTTGTATTTCTGTGAACTTATCAGGATTTTCCTCTTGCAATGTTGACATGAAGTCATCGTATTCTTGACGGTCTGTATTAGTCTGAATTAAACAAGCTTCAGTATCTTTAATCATTTTTGCAATACTAGCTGCCTCACCATCAAGAGTTCTTGAACTGGCTTGTCTTGGTTGTTGTGACTGAAATAAAACAGGAACAGGGCTGAACTTTTTTACAAGGAGAGCCATTGAATTATATCCACAGTTTCCATCACCCACAGCAGACTTTTCTACGCCTTCAATGACTGGATTCCAATGGACATTATGAGCATTCGCTAAAACAAATGTAGGTTGATCTAAGGAGGGTTGAGCGCTAAGAACCATTCCTTTATCTGTTAATTTTTGTCTAACTACTAAATTGACACCCAGTAATTCTGCAAGCAGCGTCATTTCGACATCAGTTGCCCAAGCCCCATTTGGCTGTTGTGACCGCACAAAATGCTCTAATCCACCAATAATATGAAGATTGTCTCTTAATTGCTTAACTGCAGGACCATCAACAACACCTAATTCACCTTTCAAATACTTAAAGGTTAGTTCTCTCAGTTTTGCTGCCATTACTTTCTGAAATGAAGGTTCATCTTGATATGGTTGTTGAAGTAATTTCATGATTCCTAGTTCGTTAAGCATTTTGCTGTCTAAAGGCATTTCTTTCTCCGGCAGGTGAATAAACGGCATAAAATTATTATATCATGCTTTCTAGAATTGTCCAATTATTGTTGTAAATGAATAAAAAAACTCAATATCTAACGACATCAACTCACTCACTTTTGCTGAGTTTTGATTTTAAAAAACGTGCGGGGCTCAGTGCTTGAGAAAGTTTAGCTGGCATTAAAAATGGCTGTTTAGATATTAGCGCAGTTAAATATGATGCGAGGTAAGGAATGGTTAATAAACCTCTTGCCCCAAACCCTGCAAATACATAAAGACCTGGGATATTAGGCATTAAACTGTCCATGCTCAAATTGGCATGATGCTGCCAAGGTTGATATTCTGTTAAAAAACGATCTTCATGTGGCACAAACCCCACAATCGGTAAATGATCGAGTGAAACCCCTCTTACCCCCACCCATGCCGATTTCACTTCAAGCTCAACTTTTCCATCAAAAAATGTTTGCCAAGGCTTTAAATTTTTAAGATGATCTTCATTTTTTTCATCAAGACTTAAATCTTTGGGATTAAAACTCGCCCCTACGGCGTGAATACCGTCTCTTAAGGGTAGAAAATGACCTTGGTGACAATAAATTTTAGTCTCATCATGCACTGCTGCCACATGGGACATTTGTCCGCGCATCCCTTTTAAAGCAAGAAATGCCGTTTCTTTGAAACGATTGGCCATGTAACTATTACTTAACACAAGCTCTGAAGCATGGACACCATTGACTTTAAAGCCGTGTTCATCATGGCTAAATGCGTCAACCATCTCATTCAAACACAGTGAAATATTTGGGTGGGACAACAAGGTCTGGCATAAAGCTGGCATATCTAAAACCATACTACGCTTGAATAAAATACCCCCTGTTTCTAGCCCAAACCAATCAGATGACCCTGCAATAAAGCCTTGCATCCGTTCTGCTTGTTCATCAAGTTGTTGCCACAATGGGTAATTTTGTCCAAGGGCTTTATGTTGCTCGAGAAAACTTTGGTAATAATCAAAGGCAAAAGGATAACTTTGATGCAATAAATTGGTCAAAGGTGCGTCATATAACGCAAGCTTTGGGTATAATACTGAAAATCGATTGCCTGAACCATTTAAACCAAGGGCTTGTTCTTTATCTAAAACCACAACTTGCCGCCCTGCTTCAGCTAAAGTCCTAGCCAGACATGCACCGGCAAAACCTGCACCGATGATCATGACTAAGCCGCTGGCTTGAGGAAAATTCCTCCCAAAACACCATGGGGCATTTTTTATTTTTTTTTGAGATGATTGCGCTAAAGGCTTGGCTTGAGTCAGAGCCAATACATCTTCTGAATGTATCTTGTTACCCATAATCCATTCATGAAAATGGCATGTATTTAAACCTGAATCTATTTCAAGATTAGGGTGTTTTAGATAGGCAGATAAATTCTCAAACACCTCACCATAAGCGATATAAATGCGTACTCGCTTAGCGAGCAAATTAATCACGTAAATACCAGGAAGTGCTGGTGGTAACTTCTCAGCAAGTAAGTGTTTCAAAGGAGAATCAGGTATGTGTGCACTGGTAAAATAAGCATCTGAAAAAATGCAATAATGAAGGACCGTATCTTGCGGATGCTCATCAAAAAACTCAGCCCATTCCAGGTTAATTTGGCCGCTGAGATCAGCGACAAAAACCACATCACCATCACAAGTACGCGGATGAATCAGTAGTTGTTGTCGATTATTGTTGGCTGGCTTAAGCCATTGATAAGGCTTGCTCATGTTGCAAAACCTCTTTCATGGCGTTTAAAGTATGTTCAATATCTGTCATGGTATGTGCAGATGAAACAAAACCTGCTTCATACATCGAAGGTGCAAGATATATTCCTTGATTTAACATGCCATGAAAAAAGCGACGAAAAAGTGCTTCATCAGCACTGGCAACATCTTCATAACAAGTAATTTTAGTTCTCTTTGTAAAGCAAAAGCCAAACATGCCGCCTTTATACACTGTTTGCAATGGAATATTTAATTCCTGCGCAATTGAGGACATACCATCAACCAAAGCTTTTGTTTTACAGGCTAAATCTTCATAAAAACCGACTTGTTCAAGTTCTTTAAGCGTTGCAAGTCCTGCGGCCATCGCTACTGGATTACCCGCCAAAGTCCCTGCTTGGTAAACAGGGCCAACAGGTGCCAAACAATCCATCGCCCATGCCTTGCCAGCAACTGCACCAGCAGGCATGCCCCCCCCCACAATCTTACCTAAAGTGGTAATATCGGCTTCTACGCCATACAAAGACTGGGCCCCAGCAAGCGCCACCCTAAATCCAGTCATCACTTCATCAATGATCAGTAATGATTGATACTCATCACACAGCGCACGTAAGCCAGATAAAAATGTGGCTTCGGGCAAAACCATGCCCATGTTGCCGGCAATCGGCTCAACAATAATGCCAGCAATATCATGCGGATTGGCCGCAAATAAAGCTTTAACTCCTGCCAAGTCATTAAAACCAGCTGTTAGGGTATTTTGTGCTAAATTCTCAGGAACCCCAGGTGTTGAGGGCACCCCTAAAGTGAGCAAACCCGAGCCAGCTTTAACCAATAGCGAGTCGCTATGACCATGATAACAACCGGAAAATTTAATGATTTTTTGACGTTTGGTAATCGCTCTTGCCATGCGAATGGCAGTCATGGTCGCTTCCGTGCCAGAATTAACCATACGTACTTTTTCAACACTTGGCATCAACTGACAAATCTTTTTAGCCATCAATAATTCAAGTTCAGTTGGGGCACCAAAGGTCATGCCCATGCGCACTGCCTCTTCGACAGCCTTAATCACATTGGGATGCACATGCCCAAGAATTAAAGGGCCCCAAGAACCAACATAATCGATATACTGCTTATCATCGACATCATATAGATAAGCCCCTTTACCTTGTTTGAAAAAGATAGGATCGCCACCAACACCATGAAAAGCACGCACCGGGGAATTAACACCACCAGGAATAAATTGTTTAGATTCTTGAAACAGTTGCGCGGACTTGCTCATTTATGATTCACAAAGAAGAAATTTTAATTATTTTACCTAAAGTCACAGAAGAACTCAAGAAATAAGCTGATTCTAGTTTATAAAGATGCACGCATCTAATCCTAAACCTTATCGTTAAATTTGAAATGCCTCTAGCAATACTATCTTCACAGGGATTTTTGGGCAGAATTAAACATATTAAATTTAACTTCAGCAGATCCAAACACTAACACCGCTGAAGTAAGGAAGTTAAGCTTGTAAAAGCACATTACTTTTGGGTAACAAACCCTTTTTTACGCTATTTGAGTTTGTTATTGTAACATCAACGATGAGGTCCTTTTGGCTCAGCGCTATCTTCATCTTCCTGCAACTCTCTAGCAAACTCTTCATCTTTTTGTATTTGCTTTGCTAGTTGTAATACCTTTTGAAACTCTTCTTTTTGTAACTTCATCGCAAGTTTTACATCGGTTTGATATTGAACATCGTCCACTTTATCTTTTGGAGTTATAGCTACCTGTTTGAAGTTGTTAGACTCAAGCCCAAATTTTAAATAATCTCGTAAAAGTGTATTTTCCCGTAATGCTGGATCTACATGACGAATTAAATTCGCAAGTACGGCATCCACCTCGGCATTTTTTTCACTTTTATCTGACATCTCTTGCACAGGAAGAGTCGCAAATCCATCTGCCTGTTGATGCACTAGCTTGACACTGCTTTCTGGTACTAAAGTTGTCCAATGCCCAGCTTTTTCATCATTTAATAAGATGATTGTTGGCTGTTCCTTTTCCCGAGTACCAGGATGCTCGGCTGCTTGACCCTTAACTTGTATTTCTGTCTCAACCCCAAGTAAACCCCCAAGGTGACTTATATCTTCTGATGTTGCCCAATAGCCATCTTTACCATAAAGTGCAAGTGCTTTAAAAATAGGTGACTCTGTATTAACAACCTGTTTTCCATTAGTAGTAATTTTCGCACTGTTCTCAATAAATAAATTTTGAACAGCATCTACCATGTCATTATCATCAAAAATACCTGATTCCTGCAATTTATCATACGCGCCGTAAAACCACGTTCTTCAGGTCGTGGATATAAGGCGCCAAGGTTTAAAGAGGTGTTTGTTGCTGCTGAATATATTGTTTGAT
>RGPR01000088.1 GCA_010030245.1 Gammaproteobacteria bacterium | reverse complement strand
AATCGATTTTCAATCAATGGATAGTGGGTATTTAAAAACAAAATTTTTCCCTTTTTTTGTAAACAAGACATCAAGCAATCATTGAACACAACCCCGCCTCCAGTGGCAATAATCATGGCTTGATCAAATGCGCATAATTCTTTGACTGTTGCCAATTCTTGACGACGAAATTCTGCTTCTCCAAGCTTGGAAAAACACGTTTTAATATCAGGATATCCTAATTTTTTTAAGAGTAAATCATCTAAATCATAGCAAGGAACTGCTAAAAATTTAGCTAGCGCTTTCCCCAAGGTTGATTTTCCTGCTGCTTTAAAACCGATAATAATTAAACAATCACTCAATATAAGCACCTATTACTGAAACCTGCATATAAAACCTCAACGGTAAGAAGAAATGCGCAAAATGCTATGATAGGTGGAGTTACTTCAATCTACAAGATAAGATTAAAATTATTGGTAATTGGCGCAGGTGTGTCTTACTCCAGCCTAAGCAGTGTCTGCTGTTATCTTAATTCTACAAGCTCATCAATAATCAATCGTCGTTGATAGTGAACTATCATTTTTCTCACAAGCATGTAATGGCCTTCTAAGGATGTTTGATTCGAAACTAGAAGCTGATATTTCTACTTTGCCGCCTCATAAAAGCTCCAAAAATTTACAAAATGATCAATTTTGTGTATAATAACAATGTGCTTAGTATAAAACTAGAGGAGATTTTTACATGAGCAAATCTAATTCAGAAGCCAATTCTTTAATGGAAGCATTAAGACCCTTTCTCGAGGTTTTTTTTCAGCCAACAGTCTTTGAAAAAGAAATACATTGGCGTCTGTTAGGAAAATGTGACCAATATGAATGGCCAGTAAAATATTTATTTCAAGGTTTAGTCCACCTATCTTGTTTACTTTACTTTGTTATAAGCATTCCACCTAAGCTTGCATTCCTACTCATTCTAAATGCCTGCGGTATAATTCAACATGCCTGCAATGAAATTGCAAGTGCCTGCAATGAAATTGCAAAGGTTTTTTTTCAGCCAACAAAATTTGAAACAGAAATACATTGGCGTCTGTTAGGAAAATGTAAACAATATGAATGGCCAGTAAAATATTTATTTAAAAGTTTAGTCCACCTATCTTGTTTACTTTACTTTGTTATAAGCATTCCACCTAAGCTTGCATTCCTACTCATTCTAAATGCCTGCAATGAAATTGCAAGTGCCTGCAATGAAATTGCAAGTGCCTGCAATGAAATTGCAAGTGCTTATGCGGATGATTCAAAACCAGCCCCATCACTCAATCTCTCATTGAGCTCAATAAAAGCCTAACTGGATATCTTTTTTTATTAAAAATAACCAGTATTTACAAAAAATAAGTTATTTGCTACAGTTATAAAAACAACAATAATCGAACAATCACCCCATCTCAGCACCTATTTGTTGTAAGGAATCGATAAAATCTGGATAACTTTTCTCAATGCAGGTGATATCACAAACTTTGGTTTTTCCCGCTGCTCCCAGACCCGCAATGATGAGCGCCATCGCAATACGGTGATCTTTTTGACTATCGACACAAGCGCCAACCAATTTAGAAGGATAAATGGTTAATGCATCATACTCTTCGCAAATTTTGGCACCCATTAAGCGTAGACCTTGAGTCATGGCAGCTAACCTGTCACTTTCTTTGTTCCTGGCAATCGCAGCATTATAAAGCCTTGAAGCTGAAGTGCAAAAGCAAGCTAGGACTGCAAGAATGGGCAAGGCATCTATCATCTGGTTGATATCCACATCAAAGCCCGAAAAAGATGATACGGGAATGACATCTAATGTTCTTGCTGTATGATTAAGCCTGATGTCGACACCAATATCTTGTAACAATTGAATAATTTTTTTATCACCTTGAATATCATTGATATCTACATGATGAAGGCTAAGCGGTGATTGCGTAATAACAGCGCCGATTAAGGGGAAAGCAAGCGAACTAAAATCACCAGGGACCAGATAATCAAAACCTTTAATATGCGCATTCCCATGCACGCGATAATGTGAATAACTGATAAAATCAAACCCCACATTCAAACGCTTAAGCCAATCAAGGGTTAAATCAATCCAAGGGGTTTCACCTGGGTGATTGACGCTAATAACAGTCGGCTCTTGCAAAAATGCACATGCCATCAATAATGCCGATACAGGTTGAGAATCCCTACCATCTAAGACAACATATCCACCATGAAGTGGGCCTTGCAAGCGAATGGGATCATGCTCTATTTTAGCGCCAAGCTGTGTTAAAGCATTTAACAGCGGGGTGATGGGACGTTGATGACGAATAGAATCATCACCATCAATGTTAATCATCTTTGAATCCAAGCATGCTACCGCCGCAATAAAACGAAATACTTGGCCTGAATTTCCAGCATCTATATTCTTCCTGATAAACTTCGGCTGTCCACCTACCCCTTTTATATTCAATACCCCTGCCAAAACCTCAATCTTTGCACCAAAAGCTAAACATGCATCAATCATCACACTTGTATCAGGTGAGGGTAGATAATTACGAATTTGACTTTGGCCATGAGCAAGGCTTGCCAGTAATATTGCGCGCATGGTATGAGATTTAGAAGGCGGTATGTTGATACTTCCTGAAAGCTTAGATGCCTTGACTTGAATATCCACGCTATATTTTTCCTACAGTTCTACCAAAAACCTGAGCAATTTTTCTTACTTGCTCAAGTGTTGCCGTAAGCGTCTCGAAAGAGACTGTTTGTGCGGCGTCTGAGACTGAAAGTTCAGGGTATGGATGAGCTTCAATCATCAAACCATCAGCACCTGCAGCAATTGCTGCATATGCCAGTGAAGGGACAAAGTCACGTCTTCCTACGGCATGACTAGGGTCCACAATAATAGGCAAATGAGATAAGTCCTTTAGCACTGGAATCGCTGAAATATCAAGCGTGTTTCGAGTATAATGCTCATGAGTTCGTATGCCTCGTTCGCACAAAATAATCCGCTCATTACCTCTTGCGGCAATATACTCTGCGGCATTTAAAAACTCATGATAGCTTGCTGCCAATCCTCTTTTTAATAAAATAGGTTTATTGATAGAACCTAATAACTTTAACAAAGGAAAGTTTTGCATATTTCTAGCGCCAACTTGAATGATATCAATATCAGGGATAAAAGCATCAAGTTCAGCGGTATCCATAATTTCAGATACAGATAACATGCCATATTTTTTAGCAGCCTTCGCGATATAGCCCAAGCCTTCACGTCCTAGACCCTGGAAATCATAAGTTGATGTTCGTGGTTTAAATGCGCCCCCTCGCAAAATTTGCACCCCAATTCGAGATAATTGAGCAGCACATTGTTCAATATGCTCTGCTGATTCTATTGAACAAGGCCCAGCAATGACTGGTATATGATTGCCACCAAAACAAATACCATTCACATCTAGCACTGATTGTGGATGATGATATAATCGATTGGTAAAATATCGATTATATTTATCCTTCTCAAAAGAGGCGATCAAGTCATACAAAGAACTATTATGGAAGTGATCAGGGGATATCGATTCACTATTAAATATCAACTCAGGCGAAGCTGTTTTTGCAAGCCATCTAAAATGAATACCTTGATGCTTAAAATAATCAATGAATTTTTCTACATCAACCCCATGCTTTAAAACAACCCTCATGTCATGACACCTATTAAGCTTTGAAGATGATAACCACCTTCGGCATTCAAATTCACTAAATGATGATGATAAGTCTTCAAACTACTACGGTGTCCAATACTAATGATACAGGCATCAGGGAACAACTCGTTGACCATACGATACATCTTCGATTCATGCGCTTCATCCAAAGCAGAACTCGCTTCATCAAGTAAAATAAGGTTCGGGTTGCGTAAAAATAATCGGATAAAACCCACTAATTGTTGTTGTCCTAAGGATAAAATTTCCGCCCATGCTTTCTCTTCATCCAAACTTGTCACAAAACGCGCTAAACCACAGGTTTGCATTAAATTCGTTAAAATAACATCATCAACGTTGATATCACCTGGATAGCATAAAACATCCCTTAAGCTACTTTTTGGAATATAACAACGCTGGGGTATAAGGAATATTAACTCACTGCGCGGTTTGGTTAATTGCCCAGATACATAGGGCCAAAAGCCACTTATCGCTCTTAAAAGAGTACTTTTGCCAACACCTGTAGGTCCAGAAATCAGATAACGTCCTGGCGACGTGAACTCCAAGCGATCATAATGATGCATTAATTTTCCATCAGGATGATGAATGCTTAACTCATTTAATATGATTTTTGTATCCTTGGTTTCTAAGTGTTCAACAAACTCTTGCTTGGCAAGCGCTGCCTTATTGATCGCATGATTAAACTCGGTCAAACGATAGACCACCGCCTTCCATTCTGCTAATAAAGAAAATGCGACAACAATATTTGAGAAAGCCTCAACCACTCGGCTAAATGCCCCAGAGATCTGCATCATACCGCCAAGTTGAATTTTTTTAGCCAAAAACAAAGGCATGGCCAAAAATATCCCTACAATTTGGGTCAAAATATCAAAACCTATGGTAAAAAATACCATATCTCGGCGTAGGTTATTCGCCGTGATAAAGTTGTTGTAAATTCGAGCAAATAACTTTTCAAGTGTATTGAGTTCATTTTTCTCACCGCTATACAGGGCAATTTGTTCACTATATTCTCGAACTCTGAGCATTCTTGCACGAAAATCTGCGTTAAAACTTTGACTCAAGTATTCAAGCATGGATAAACGTTTACCAATGATACCAATCATCCATAATCCAAAAAAACCATACAAGCTGGCCGCAAAAAATAAAAATCCAGGGATCTTAGTACCCATGATAATAATTGGAAAATTATTAGAGAACCCCCATAAAATGATACCAAAAGAGATATAGGAACTGATGGATTGCAGAAATAAGAAAAGAATTTTTAGGGATAATGCTGGAAAACTTGCCAAATCTTCACTGATGCGTTGATCTGGGTTATCAATTTTTGTATCTAGCCAATTCATTTTATAGTGCACGTGATGACTAAGCCAATTTTTAAGCGTGTTTTCTGTTAACCAACGCTGCCAACGAATACTTAGAATGCCTAAAAAATAAGAACTGTATCCTGCTGCAAAAAAAACAAGCGCTGCAAGTGCTAAAAATTTTAATGATGCCTGAATGAGTAAGGGCGTATTGTAAGCGCCTAAAGCATCAAACATGATTCGACTAACATTATTTAATGCAACGCTTGCATAAACACGACCGAAGGCACAAATAAAATTGACAAAAAGCAACAAATAAGCAAATTTTTTTTCATTAGATTGCCAATAAGGTTTATTCAATTGCCAGAAATCATGGAAAAAACTTCGGTTAAACTTTGGGTAAGTATGTTGTATTTTTGAATCACTCATTTATTTTCCCTAAAAATCATGGCCACATCAATGGCATCAAATACAAAATGTTGGTTACAAAAATCACAGGTGATTTCGACGTAACCAGATTCTTTTAACAGCTCGTGGACATCATTTTCACCAAGCATTTTAATTAATTTTTGCATTTTATCACTGGAACATCGGCATTGAAAACGTCCCTCTTTTTCAATTAACAAACGAATATCTGCTTCATGATATAGGCGGTGAAGAATAGTTTGATTATCCAAACTCAACAGTTCATCTTCAGTTAATGTTTGGCCAATAGTACTGGCATACTCCCAGAATAGCTCCCTTTGAACAGTATCGCCGCCAGGGAGAAGTTGCAATAAAAATCCGACCACACGCTGTTGATTAATGGCGATATGGACTTGCGTTGCAACCTGCTCGCTCATGGCAAAAAAATGCATGATATTTTCACTCATTGATGTTGAGGTGATAGGTATATGACTTTGGAATGATTCAGTTTGATGATTTTGTTTAATCATCAGCATCATTTTACCATTTAGTAATGCATCTTGATAATCTTTAGCTGATTTATCCTCTGCATAACGAGCAAACGCCCTGATATTTAATAGATGATCACATTGAACTATCATCATAGGCAAGACATCATTCCCTTCAAATTGGAGATTTAGCTCCCCTTCAAATTTAATACTACCAACCAATAAAAGACAGGCAATTAATGCTTCACCTAAAATTAATTTTAGCGGTTCTGGGTAAGGTCTTTGGGCGACAATCGTTTGATAAGTATCTTCAAGGCGTGCAATTTCTCCACGAATTTCTGCTTTTTCAAAAATAAACCGTTGTAGACCATCTGGCGCTTGCATATAAACCTCAAATCTAAGAATAAACAGGGAAAATGCTATAATAGGTGGAGTTGCTTCAATCTACAAGATAAGAATGAAATTTATATGGATAGCCTGATGCATATGGTTTTTGTGATACATCCTTCTTTTTTTCTGTCAAATTCTCTATTTGTCTTGAAGTACTTTTTAAACATCATGAGCCATGATAAAATGCAATTTGTTTTAAACAAGCGATGCTTCTATGACCAAATTAAATGATTCAAATACATTTTTCAAAAATGAAGTTTATAAGCATATTTTTAACTTTGCGACCCTTCCTACATTATTACTTAACTCAGACGATAAAAAAATATCTAATTATAATATTCAAGATATTGCCGCAAGCACTCTAATTGCGCATACATTTCAAGGTCTTAATCATGTTTGTTCTACCCTATAGTGTTTATGAAATTCAAGGCAAAAATGCCTTGGCCTTTTTACAAGGACAGATCACCAATGATGTCTTAAACATCGAAGATGGGGCAAACATTCCCGCATTACTTTGCAATGCTCAAGGTCGAATTCTACTCATGCTGCGCGTGATTAAACAAAGCAATACTGTCTTTGTGATATTACGTCAGGACTTACAAGACATTTTCGAAACATCACTTTCTAAAGTAGCGACCCTATCTAGAGTTAAGCTGGTTTTAAGAGACGATCTAAGAGTTGCTTATCAAAGCGATTTTATTATTTTAGAACAAATGCCAGCGTATACGCAAAGCGTTCAACAATGGCAGCTGGATAGGATAAAAAATCTTCAATTTGATATTTACCCATCCAGCTCTGGGCTTTTTTTACCACAGGATCTCAATTTAGAGAAAGATTGGGTGAGTTTCAGCAAGGGTTGTTATCGCGGCCAAGAAATCATTGCTCGAATGCATTATCTTGGGAAAAGTAAATATCATTTGCTTTATACTCAAGCAAATGATCAGTGTTTAAATCCTGGCGATAAAATTGATGCCAATACGCAGGTTGTTGACTGTGTTCGCGAAGATGATATCGTCCACCTGCTCTTATGTGTCAAAAAAACAAGCTAGACCTTTTTTAGTGTCATGATGCGTCGATAGGCATTTTCAATGCACTGCCTATCGATTTTGTGATCATCAACCAAATTTTCAATCAAATCAATAATATCTTTCACCTGATGCTGCCCTAATTGATTGCCAAAAATCATCATGTCAGCCCCTGCCCCAATCGTCCTAATTAACGCTTCCTCAAGTCCAAAATAACTTGCAATTGCATGCATTTGTAAATCATCACTAATAATAATACCCTGATAATTTAAATCTTCTCTTAGTCGATGTCGTAATATCTCATTAGATAAAGTAGCAGGTAACCCACTGGGATCTAATTGTCGATTGATCACATGAGCTGTCATGATCATCGGGACAAGATGTTGTGATTGTAATAAGATTTGATAGGGTATCAGTTCTTCTGCTGAAAAACTGTCTGTCACATCGACAAAACCATGATGTGAATCAGCTCCTGCACTTCCATGGCCAGGATAATGTTTTAAACATCCCATAATCCCCTCTTGGCGGTAAATGCTTAAAAATTCCAATGCATAATGCGCCACTTGTTCCGGGTTTTTAGAAAAACAACGCGCTAATGGACCAAATATTC
>RGPR01000087.1 GCA_010030245.1 Gammaproteobacteria bacterium | reverse complement strand
ATCACAAATTAATAATGGCATTCTTGAAGGGCTTAATTCAGTAGTGCAAGCTGCTAAGAAAAAAGCGCGGGGTTATAAGTTCAAACACTTCAGGACTATTGTATATTTAATTACCGGGGGACTGGATTTCAGTAAGATGAACTCTGCATGTTTACCCACTTAAAATTTACAAGAGCCAAAATAAAGCTTAGCGATTGAAAAAGAAAAACACCGAATAGATTGACGTTTTGTTTAGGGTTTGGTATTGTGTTAAGTCTTTTTTATGTGAAACCCAATTGTGGGTTTGTTTTTTTATTTGAAGAGAGTCGTTGCATGAAAGCTGCTATTCATCCTAAGTATGAAGTTATTAAGGTCACTTGTAGTTGTGGCCAAGAGTTTGAAACCCGTTCAACAATGGGTCAAAAACAATTAAACATTGAAGTTTGTGCTCAATGTCATCCATTTTATACCGGCAAACAAAAATTAGTCGACACTGGTGGTCGAGTACAACGTTTCCGTGATCGTTATAAGTCTAGAGTATCTCCATCTCAAGCTGAATAAGCTTAAGCATTTTCTTATACCTGGTTAATTAGATTTAACCAGGTTCTTTTTTTAAATAAAATTATCCTCATTATTAAGAAGGTGAATTATGGCAACTGATACCCTCTTGAAAGAACGGGCGCTTAATTATCATGAATTTCCTAAACCAGGAAAGTTGAGTGTACAAGTTTCAAAATCAACTGAAAGCCAAGATGATCTATCTTTAGCCTACACCCCTGGTGTAGCAGAGCCTGTATTAGAAATTGAAAAAAATCCACTTGATGCATATCGTTACACCACAAAAGGCAATTTAGTGGCTGTCATGACCAATGGCACTGCAGTACTGGGTCTTGGCAATGTGGGCCCCTTAGCAAGTAAGCCAGTGATGGAAGGTAAAGCAGTACTGTTTAAACGCTTTGCAGATATTGATGTCTTTGATATTGAAATTGATGCACCAGAGCCAGAAGATTTTATTGCCACCGCAAAACGAATTGCACCTACTTTTGGTGGTATTAATCTTGAGGATATCAAAGCACCAGAATGTTTTGAAATTGAAAGGGCATTGATGGAGCAATTGGATATTCCAGTTTTTCATGATGATCAACATGGCACCGCAATTGTTGTCGCTGCAGGTCTTCTCAATGCACTTGAACTTCAAGGAAAAACTCTTGAAGATGCTAAAATAGTCTGTATTGGTGCAGGTGCTGCTGGTCTCGCCTCAATGCGCTTATTAGCGGCTCTAGGTGCTGATAAAAAGAATATGCTGCTATTAGATACCAAGGGCGTGATTCATACCGGTAGAGATGACCTTAACGAGTATAAATTTGAATTTGCACGCCATACCGATAAACGCACGCTAGAAGATGCATTAGATGGGGCAGATGTTTTTATTGGGGTTGCAAAACCAGACTTACTCAATGCTAATTTGTTAAAATTAATGGCAGCAAAGCCAATCATCTTTGCATTATCTAATCCTAATCCTGAAATATATCCCGATGTTGCACTTCGCGCTCGTCCTGATATGATTATTGCAACTGGTCGCAGTGACTTTCCAAACCAAGTGAATAATGTGTTATGCTTTCCTTATATTTTTAGAGGGGCATTAGACGTTCGTGCCAAATGTATTAATCAAACAATGCAAATTGCAGCAGTTGAGGCCATTCGACAATTGGTACATGAACCAGTACCTGAGTCGGTCAAAGCGTCCTTCCCAAATGTCGACTCTTGGGAATTTAGTTCGCAGTATATCTTACCTAAACCAACTGACCCTAGACTTCGGCAACGTGTGGCAGAAGCAGTTGCAAAAGCAGCGATTGCCAGTGGTGTAAACCGTATTTCGTAAAAGAAGCACGGATTGATTAATGATTATTCAATAAAAGGGGGTAGAACTCTATGATGAGCAAAATAAGACAATCGCCAAAACTTGGTTGGTTTATCTGTGCATTAGGCGCAATTTTTTATGCTTATGAATATCTATTAAGAATTGCACCAAGTGCGATGGAAGATTCTCTTCGCCTGCACTTTAATTTAACTGCTACAGGTTTCGGTATCTTATCTGCAGTGTATTATTATGCTTATGTGCCAATGCAACTACCGGTCGGTATATTGATGGATAGATTTGGCCCCAGAAAATTGCTTACTTTTGCATGTCTAATTTGTATAATTGGTACGCTTTTATTTACCGATACACATTCAAGCATCATCTCAGCCTCTGGTCGTTTTTTGGTCGGCATGGGTTCTGCCTTTGCTTTTGTAGGTGTATTGAAACTTGCCACAATTTGGTTGCCTGAAAATAAACTTGCTATGGTAGCTGGCATGACTTCAGCCTTGGGTACCATTGGTGCAATGGCTGGTGACAATTTACTCATCCCCTGGGTCAATAATATAGGTTGGCAAGCATCCATGAATTGGACAACAGTTTTTGGTGTGATTCTGTGCATAGTGCTCTGGTTTGGTGTGATGGATCATCCCAAGCATGTCTTTAATGGTCCTGAATCTGAAACCTTGAAGAAAAAGTTCCAGGATTTGCATTTGATTATTCGAAACAAACAAATTTGGCTTAATGGGTTTTATGGCTGCATGGTCTATTTACCAACTACTGTATTTGCTGAACTATGGGGAATTCCTTACTTAAGACATGCGCATCACCTCTCTGAGGCGCAAGCCGCATTTTCAAATTCGCTGTTGTTCTTCGGGTTTATGATTGGCGCACCTTCCATGGGGGCTATTTCTGATAAAATACGATTGAGAAAATTACCTATGATTGTCGGGGCCTTGGGTGCAGCTGTGATGATGACAGTTATTCTTTACATGCCAAATTTGAATCCTACACTCTTAAATCTATCTATTTTTGTTTTAGGATTATTCTATAGTGCACAAACAATTGTATTTGCTGTTGGACGCGAACTGTCCCCCCCACAAGCAGCGGGAACTGCGATTGCATTAACCAATATGATTGTCATGATTGGCGCGATGATTTTACAACCTCTCGTTGGCCGTCTGTTGGATTTGAGTCTTCGTTTCCATCATATCATGGACATTCCTGATGGTGTGGCTATAAACAAAGTGCATTGGTTGTACACGGCAGCAGATTATCGATTGGCGATGTCGATTATTCCAGTTGGTATTTTAATTGCAGTTTTATTAACTTTTTTCATTCGAGAAACCCATGCTCAAGCGCATTCATAAATATGCCACATCATCAATGCCTCTCTATGGTTTGGTGATTTGTACCATTGCTGCATTTTTTTACTGCTATGAATTTGTGTTAAGGATTATTCCAGGTATTCTACATGCTGAGCTCGCTAATCGTTTCGGCCATATGTCTGCAGCGATGTTTGGGCAAATATCAGCCCTGTATTATTTTGCATATTCGCCCATGCAGCTTCCTGTTGGGATGTTGATGGACAGGTTTGGTCCAAGGCGCTTATTAACCATCGCGTGTGCTTGTTGTTGTTTAGGTTCCTATCTGTTTGCGTTCAATACTAGTTTAGGAATGGTTGGTTTAGGTCGTTTTATGGTGGGTTTTGGATCATCATTTGCTTTTGTTGGCGTGCTGACTCTGGCGACCATGTGGCTACCAAAACAACTTTTTTCATTATTTGCAGGTCTCATGACAACCCTTGGCATGCTTGGTAATGTCTATGCTGAAATGAAAATCACCCATATGGTTGGGAATGTTGGGATTGATGGTGTATTAATGGGTTCTGTGATTATTGGCTGTGATTATTGGTGCGATATTAACACTTATCATTTCATTGATCGTGAGAGACAATAAAACCTATATCGATGAACATCATAGCAGCCTTAAACCTTTTTTTAAGGAAGTACTACAAGTACTTTGTTCATCTAAGGTATGGCTTATTGGTTTGATAGGGGCTTGTTTATATACTTCCTTGTCCGTTTTTGGTGAGTTATGGGGACAAAATTACCTTGAACAAGCGCATCAATTAACCAAGATGCAATCAGCCCAGGCTATGTCCATGCTATTTATTGGCTGGGCAATTGGTGCGCCACTGTGCGGTTATTTATCCGATAAGTTTGCTAATCGCGTGATGCCACTTTTAATTGGGGCTGTGGGTAGTCTTATCAGTATTTATTTTGTGATCTATACAAGCAATCTTCCCTACTGGTTACTCAATAGTTTAATCCTTCTCTACGGGATTTTTAGCGCGACAGAAATTATTGTGTTTGCAATGGCCAAAGAAGTTAGTGGCGTTAAAATTTCAGGTACGGTGTTTGCAGTTACCAATATGATAGTGACTTTACTAGGCGCGATATTCCAGCCCTTGGTTGGGTGGATATTGGATATATTTGGTCATGGACAGCTAGTTGATGGCCATTATCACTATTTAGTTGAGGATTATCAACGAGCCTTATCGATATTGCCCCTATCTCTTGTAGTGGTTATTTTTCTATGTTTTTTAGTGAAAGAAAGAAAGCCTCATTAATGAACCAAAATGGATAGTTAAAGAATCAATAATCGGGTGGCAGTAAAGTCTAGGATTTACTTCACTCTACAAATGTTATTAGTGTCAGCTCGACATTTAATTTCTAACGAGCAATCAGTTGTTTTGAGTATAAATTTAAAGATGGTTTTTTGGGTTGCGATGAATATGCAGCAATACCTGATAATAAATTTACCATTAATAATGCACCGTCTGGCATTTTCAATGCAGATAGGTAGACTTCCCCCCCATGAGGTCTCTTTTGCGTTCTTTCGTCGGTTTCATCCCGCGAAACAGGGCTTCAACATGGACTTCTCGCCCACGAGAGTCGGTGGTTAGCAGCTTTTTTTTAATTCGTATAATAAAATGAATTTGTTCTTTTTTAAGCCATCGAAACCAATCTGCACCAATAAACTCCCTGTCGGCTAATAACCCCATAATGTTATCATTGCCGAATTGAATAATAAATCGCTCCATGAGTGCTATGCGTTCGCTGGTGTTGCTGTTTCCTTTCTTTTCCAATAGACTCCAGAGCAGAGGAATAGCAATCCCTTTATACGTGATGGAGAGCATCAAAATATTGATATTTTTCTTGCCCCAGTGCCAGTTAGTCCGATCCATACTTAAATAAAATTGTTTATCTTTTAATCCGAAAAATTGAATCACCCATGACGTAACAAGTGAGAAATCAATCGTAAAATCCTTGAAAAACCGCACGCTAGTTCTGTTAAATTTATTGTTCTGACTTTAAACAACGCAATGAGCATGCCAACAAAAAAAGCTATCCTAGCCTTGTTCCAACCGAGCTCATTGTTATCCATAACTTCACGTCCTTTCTCTGGTCGAAAAAAACATGAATTGTGTATGAATCAATGGGCTACTTCCAGGCTTTTTTATTTTTTTGTCCCGTACGAAGAAATTCGACAATTAAAAGAAGAAAACCGTCGATTAAAAATGGAGAAAGAAATATTAAAAAAGGCCATTGCCTGTTTGTCATAGAAACACCATTAATACGCAAGGACAGCGCATTATGAAGTTGTTTTTTCCAGGGATTGATTTGGCTGGAATGCACCCCATACTTGGAAAAAATTTGTGCTAATGTGAGTTCACCCTTAATCGCATCTAATGATATGTTTGCTTTTTCAGCGGGCGTATATATTTTTTGCGTTGATCGCTCATCTCGTCTCCAATTTTCTTGACGAGAATTATATCTTAATTTTTTAAAATTTTGGTCCGAATTTTTTGACCCACTTCTTGGCGTTGCATTGGCAGTATAAAATTTTAGAATTAAGACGATAACTTTATTGACAAACACCAGTCTATATTTCCGCTCTGTTTTGATGCTGTTTAATATCCTTGGCTCTAAAAATATATACGTAATGGTTTAATGGCATGATGCTTTCCTCAAAATTCTTTATTTCTCACTTTCCAAAAAATCTACAATATCGACGATGCGATAAAAGTAAGGATTTGTGGCGACAGAAGAGGCTACGCCGCTTAAATGAAACAGTGCCGCTACCTTTGCAAATCCCTTCGGCGTCTTCAATCTTGATATCTTGTCTTGCATTTCGGTAATGATGTCACTGCTAATTTCTCGTCTTTTAAATTTGAATTCACAAATAAACAGGCTGTTCGTTTTGGTTTGTATGAGATAATCAATTTGGCAGCCTTGTTGAGTTGTGGTTTTCGTTTGTCTGTAAGGACCGCTACGTACAATATCAACGGGTGAAATACCTAGTTTTTGAATTAACAGCGAACGATTTTGTAAAAGCAATGCCTCGAGCTGCAATCCCATATGCGTTTCAAATCCGGGCATGGTAGATAGAGGCATTTGATCAAATCCACCATCAGCAATAGCGCCCAGATTAGGTTCAATGACTTTGAGATAAAACCTCATATATGGGTCTGAGATTCTATATAAGCTTTGCTTTAGGGGTTCCGCCGTTTTAAATGACCACAATGATTGCTTAATCACAAAACCAGCCACAATCAAATGATCCATCATTTGGCTTAATGTGCCGCTGTGGGCAAATTCTATGCTCTGCCTTATTTCTGATAGAGTTCTGGCACCATCTTTCAGACTATCTAAGATCTTCTTATATGTGGTACCTTTACCATTAAACAGATCATAAAACATACGATCAAATTCGGTAACAAGTAATCCGCTTTTCTCAAAAGCAAGTTGCTTGATATTATCATCAGCCGTCATACCAGGACTAAATTGCTCTAAATACCATGGGACACCGCCCACAATGCTGAGCAACTTGTACATATCATAATGAGAAAGCTGCATGCCGAGCGTTCGTAAAAATTCAGCACTTTCAGGAATGGACAGTGGCTCTAGACTGATGGTTAAATTGACCCTCCCAAAAAATGCTGTGCTCTTTAGGATATTTTCTTCAATCCAGGTTGATACTGATCCACAAAATACAAACAACACATGCATCGTTTGCTTGTCCCACCAAGCCTTGAGTTTAGGAATGAAGCTAGGGTCTTTTGATCCCATCCATGAAATCTCATCAAGCAAGATCATGTCCCCTGGCTTGATATGTAGGCTCAAATGCTCAAAGGCATCGCTCCAATCTAGAAAAGTCATGGGCGGGATTTTTAGCATTAGCGCGAGTTGCCGTGCAAAATTATCCCTTTGTTGTTGCGCAGAAATACCATCTTCCGGAGCGAGTCCTGCAAAACTCCAAAATGTTTGACAGCCCGATATTTTAGCAAATTCTCCTATAAGCCTACTTTTTCCAATTCTCCTTCGTCCTTTGACGACAACAAGGCTGGATATTTTCTTCCTATATAGGGCTTTTAGCCGCTCTAGTTCGACTTTCCGGCCAATAAATACTGAATTGGACATGGCGACCTCTATTGTGCTTAAGATACACTATATCATATCTCGAGCATGAGATTAAGTAAATGATAAATGCTCAAGATGATGTTTTAAGCTTCTTGAGATTCGATGATGCTACGCATCATGTCCTCTAGGTTTCATATTTCGATACCTATGGGTCATATCATGTTCTAATATTGACGAAATTTATCACAAATAGGACGCATCATATCAGTAAATATATAGTGTAATTCTAGGGACATGTTGCATATACTTAACATCACGAAAATAGAAATTTTATCAAATGCGACACCAGATTTAACTATAACTCGCAGACTATTTTGATGTGATCCATTTACCTGACATAAAATCCCTTAATTTGAAGTTTTATATCAGTTCAGGATAAAACATTTAAAAGTCGGCAATCATAATTGTCGCTAAATATTGAATTCAATGCATAAATTTGAGACCATACTTTGCGAGTGATTTGATGTAAGTCTTCAATCATGATTTTTCTTAATGAATTATAATTAAAGCGTTGATACTAAATTTTTTGTTTAGTTTAAATGATAAAACTAAATCCAAGAATTTTATTTAAGATTTTTTCTTAGAAAAAATACACTATATTTCAAAATCCATTAAATATTGGAGAAAAAATGAAACATTTATATGAAAAAGCCCCTGCAGCAGCAACCCCTGCAGCAGCAACCCCTGCAGCAGCAACCCCTGCAGCAGCAA
>RGPR01000086.1 GCA_010030245.1 Gammaproteobacteria bacterium | reverse complement strand
GGCTAATTCGCGCGGATTAGCATGAGCGACGACTGTGCCTATATTTTCTTGGGTTAAAATCTCCGCTTGCTGTAAAGTAAAAAGCTCATCGACTATGTTTTTAGGATTTTGGTGGTTGGCAACACCTCTAACAAGCTGATCATAATCCATCGAAACTGTTTTTAAAAGGCTTAAGGACTTGATAATATAAAACAGGTCAGTATTTTGAATCATCCAGCTAAACAATGAACGAGTCAACCACCATGAGGAATGATACGTATTAAAAAAAACTGATGGCGTAGGCGTGGTATCCTGGATTAAAAGTCTTCCAAGAGCTGTGTACTGTAATAAAAATCTTAACCAACTGTTTTTATAGCGGTATTTAGCATAATATCGATAGCTATGATTAAACATTTAAGGAGCTCCAACTTCATAATTGTTATCAATTATGCCATGGTGTATTTTTTTTGCAATAATATTGACTCGCATCTGTCAAGACAATTTTAAAATACAGATACGCGAAGTATCATGCTTCTTTGATGAAGACATCATTTAAAAAAATATGATTAACAGCATTCAATTTTTAAGCCGCCAATGTTATCATCAAAAAAAACTTGAGGACCATTATCATGGCAAACACTTTATCAAAATCTGCCTATATTCATACGCTCGATTGGCTTGTAGCCACCTTTCCAAATGCTTTCTCCAGAAAACCAAAAGAAATAAAACCATTAAAAATTGGGATACTAGAAGACATCTACGAACATATGGATAATCTTAATAATCCTGAGTTTAGTAAACAGGATATTAAACAAGCCATACAATTTTATAGCAGCTCACCCATGTATCTCGGTTGCCAAAAGGAAGATGCTGCAAGAGTTGACCTCTTTGGTCAAGAAGTCGATATTGTTAATCATGAGCAAGCAAAATACGCACAACAGCGCTATGAACAAAAACAACTCCATAAGCAAGCTGCACAAAAGGAAAAAGAAGATTAGTTTTTTTGCGCAAACAGCATGTAATTGACATCAACATTGTTGCCTAGACTTACTTTTTTTGAGAAGGGATTATAGTTCATCCCTTTTATGTCTTTTAGGGTTAATTCACACTCTCGTAAATATGTATCCAGCTCACCTGGTGTTATAAACTTTTGGTAATCATGGGTTTGACGTGGTAAAAGTTTCAACACATACTCTCCCATCAAAATAAGCTCAACATAAGCTTTTAGGCTTCGGTTAATCGTCGAGAGAAATACCAAGCCTCCTGGTTTTAAGCAAGCTGCCATTGAAGTTATAATTTCCAAAGGATATTCAACATGCTCAAGCATTTCCATGCATACTATCACATCAAATTTTTGTTTCAAATCAGAGACATTCATTACTTGATAATCAATATCTAAACCACTTTGTTCTGCATGCGTTTTGGCAACATCAATTAAATTAGCTTCAATATCTATGCCTGTCACCTTGCCACCTGCCAGGGCTAGCGCTTCTGATAAAATACCGCCGCCACAGCCCAAATCAAGCACCTGTTTACCCTTAAGTTTGACATGCGACTGTATGTAATCTAATCGACAAGGATTGATATGGTGGAGTGTTTTGAAAGGACCATTTAGGTCCCACCAGGTAGTCGCTAAATCATGAAAAGGATTACTCATTATTTTTTAGTAGCTTCAAAGGTTTAAAAAAATTCAAAACATCCGGATTTTCAATAAAACTTAAGACATATGGATGCTCTGCCACAATACACTGCTTGCTCGGTAAAGCTTTAAATTTCTGAGCAATTTTACCAAATAACAATAACTTAATATCAGGATTCTCATGCAATAATTGCATTAATAATGCATGCATAAAAGGATACCAGTTTTTTGCGTGCCAAGATACTGGTTTATCCATTGACCACACAAGGCTTGCATTTAATAGCAAGAACCCTTTATCCAACATCTTGATAAATAAATCATCCAGATATTGACATAAGTTCGTCTTGGGAATATCTGCAATCATGTCAGTGGTAAATGACGGTGCTAAGATATCCTCAGCACGCAGCAACATTTTGATGAAATTTCGAAGTGATGTTGCCCGATTAACCGCTTTTGACAAGCCTGTATCTGACCAAATAGGGCCGACATTCGCATCCCAGAAGGCATACCCATTAGCAGATTGCGGTCTAGGATAAGGTGACTCACCCAATAAAATACAATCTACTTCAGTTTTAGGTCGAGAAAACACATTGAATAATTGTTTATTTGCAGGTAAATAATCTCGATTCTCATTGAGATAATCGATATAACTCTTGTCGATTAGGGATAGGCATCGCTCTAAATCTCCAAGCCATGTTGGGTGGATCTCAAACTGGGTTAAAAATTGACTAGGCATCATTTGAATTCGAATATATATTAACCAATAATCCCAATATTTTCGCAGTTTTAGCATCTATATCATGCATGGGGTTAAATTCTGCCATCTCATAAGCAATAAATTCATTTGCCGGATGTTTTTTTAAAAAATCCATAAATTCCAGCGGATTGATCCCATCTTTTTCAGGACAACCTACCCCAGGGCAAGCCTGTGGATCAAAAGCATCCATATCAATACTCAAACCAATATGCTCATGCTTGGATTTTAAACTGTGGTAGGCTTCATCCATGACCGCCGCAATCCCTCGTTGATGAACAATCTCTTGCCAATAAATTTTCACCCCTAAAGATTCTAAATGTTTTTTCTCGTCATCCTCAAAGCTTCTTGCGCCAATAATGATAATATCCTCTGCTTGAAAGCATGATTGAAGATTTCCCCACAAACCCAAAAGATAAGCAATTGGCATGCCATGAAAATTTTTACTACGAGAACTTGTCGGGGTATGTGCATCTAAATGGGCATCAATCCATATTAAACCCAATGGGGCATTTGAATGATGTTTGACTGCAGGCCATGTGCCCATCGCCATGGCATGATCACCTCCAATACAAACCGGCAGCTCCCCTTGACTTAATATGGATGACACCGAGCTTGAATATTGCTTTAAAAAATCAAATAAGTCTGCTTCAAGTACCAAGCCACGCTCTCGACTTGAAAAAGAATGAATATGCTGCCAATTCATCGTGAAATATTCAGGGTGAAAGTATAAATACCAAGGGCCCAGTGCCGTATCAACATCATTAGCGCAAGCACCCATCGCACAACCCACGGCTTTTAATGTTTTCATATTTCCTCTGCCAATAATTGACCAAACAAGCCCTTATCAACATCATACTTCGGTAATAAATCACATATTTTTCCCAACTGATATTTCTGAGCAAGTTGCCAAACAACTTGCAAACAGGAATAATCTGCTAATGCAAAACCAACGCCATCAAATAAGGTCATCTCGGCATCGGACTCCCTTGCTTTTCTATGGCCAAGCAGTACTTCCCATAACTCAAAGACTTTATCAGCATGAGCGACATTTAAATCTTGTTGAATTTCACCTTCATGCAACGTCTGAGGGAAATACTCAAGCATGATTTGAGCAGCATGCTTTAAAATATCCACTGACAATTCGCTTTTTCCCGGAGAATCTCCGCCTAAGGCATTGATATGTACATTCGGCTTCAAATCCTGGAGTGTAAGGACTGGATAACTGCGCAGTGCACTGGTAAGCGTAATCACAATATCTGCATCGACAACGGCGTCACGTTCAGATTGACAAATAGCCATATCAACACCATAAGGCTTAACATGTGCCTGTAAACGCTGCATGGCCTTGGCCTGAACATCAAAACACGTCCATTTTACATCTGGATAACAAAAATAATGCGCCAACACCTGAAACTCACTTTGGGCACCACAACCAATAATGGCAATCACTTGCGTATTTTTCCTGGCCATTAACTGAGAAGCCAATACTGAAACCGCAGCCGTTCTAATTGCAGTGAGCAAAGTCATTTCACAAAAAAGCTTCATTTCTCCAGTCTGGCTATCTAATAACATGCCATGCCCTATCACTGTAAATTGCTGATGTTTGACATTCTCAGCATAAGTACTGACAACTTTATTCACATAATATCTCGAATTAGCTATAGGCATTAATTCTATTGCCCCTGCATCAAAATAGCTGGCTTGCCTTGCAGTTTTTTGAAAGTTATCCCAATCACTAAAATCTTGTCTTAGCTGATGCACCAGCATGGTATAAAATTTTTTGAGACCTACTATATTTAAGAGCTGCCTCACACTTGCCAAATCCATCATTAACATGATAAGCCCCTTAAATATCGCCATCAACGCAAAGACTTGATAAACTAGAATAAATTTACCAAGAGTTTATGTCATTATGCGAACATTTAATGCATTAGGCAAACTTATTTATATCAGCCCTAACGGCATTAAGGTTAAACAAAATAAACACTTTCGCTGGATTAATTTTGATGATCATTTAATACAAAGTCTGATAAAAATCAAACATCCAGAAGAAATCATATTACCCTATATTCACCCGCTTATCACTTTTGCCAAAGAAACGTCAGGCCCTAGCTTATTACTAGGCTTAGGTGGTGGAACTTGTGTTCACCCATTATTACACGCCCCGCTTCAAGTAGTTGAATCCTCTGCAGACATGATAGATATTGCCAAAACATATTTTCATCTAAGCGATCATGAGCACTTGAATATCACATGCAGCAAAGCAGAAGACTATATGCATCAAAATCAAATGAAATATCAACATGTGTTGATTGATTTAGGCGATCAATATGGCTATCCAAAAGCTTGCTTGCAACATGCTTTTTTCAACAATTGTTTAAATTCTCTAGAACAAAATGGGGACATTTGCATCAACTTTGCAAATATTGAGGATGCAAAAAGAGTCAATGAATGCTTCAAACATGATTTTAATTTAAAAACCTTGTGTATTAAAATGCATAGCAATTATCAAATCCATTACAGCAAAAAATTATCTAAACCAGAAATGCTCAATCATTTTAAGCAACACTTCACCATTATTTCCCATACCTGGGATAGTGATAACGGTGAAGTATTAAACATCCAAAGAAAAAACATCATGAACTTTTACGGACGATTTCTAGGAACAATACAACGATACTTTTTTTAAGGCGTTGAATAACCAGATTGAGCTTGAGAGGGAGATAAAGTTCCCCTATTTCTTTTAGGTCTAAACATTGTTACAGGACTTAATAGTTCACTAGAATGAAAACTATTACACTCAACAACATCAGGGCTGGGAATTATAGTTGGCATGCTTGCAAGACTTAATAGTTCACTAGAATGAAAACTATTACTCTCAACAACATCAGGGCTGGAACTATCAGAAAAATCAAGAAAAATAGCCCTGAAGCTATTACAACGCTTTCTTTGAGGACTTGTTGAAGGACTTGAGAAAGAGGTAAAGGGGGCCACAATTTCTCTATTCTTAGCTAAAAATAATTCTTGAGGATAGTCTTTGGGGTTTAAAGACGATAATTCATCAAGCCGTAATAGATATGTGCAATGAGTTTTTTCATCAACTAGACAGAAATCTTCTGCTAATGGAAACCCAGACCTTAAAATCAAGGGAATCGCAAACACTAGTGTTCCAAAAGACGGTTGAAAATGTCCAGACTTATTGGTGATTTGGGCGATTTTCGAGTAATCTGATGAAAAAATAATATTGCCTGCGGTTAATACGGTAGATTCAATATCACTATGTGCCGGAACAGACTTTGAACGAGGTCCCTCAAGACTAAATAAAATCTGACCATTTAAGGCCACTACAAAACGTGCCGCATAATTAGGCAAAAATTCATCATCTAAGGTGTTATAGGCTCGATTTTTGCTTGCCTTGATTTTTACCTGCTCGCTTAATGCAGCTAAGCATTGCAGCGGGTAAATTGTATGAGCATATTGATGAAGCGGACGATCAGGTCTGGCAGTGGGTCGAATACGTTTCTTTTGATTAAAAGCAGCTTCAAACTCTGTACTTATAGTATTTAAAGACATAAAAAAACCTTAAAAAAAATACTCAAGGAAGCTATAGTGACCTGGAGTATTTATTTGAGAGTTACAACGATAATAGATCTTTTTCTTTTTCCACCAATACATCGTCAACTGATTGAATATATTGATCGGTTAATTTTTGAATGATATCGTTACCACGACGTTCATCATCTTCTGAAATGGTTTTTGCCTTTAGCGAATCTTTTAATTGACCATTGGCATCACGTCGAATATTACGAATAGCGACACGACCAATTTCAGCTTCAGCACGAACGACCTTAATTAATTCTTTGCGACGTTCTTCATTTAACGCTGGCAAAGGCACACGAATCACATGACCGACGGTGACAGGATTTAAGCCTAAATCAGAACTCATAATCGCTTTTTCAATCGCGGGAATCATGTTTTTTTCCCAGGGTGTGACGTTCAAAGTTCTGGCATCACCTGCACTGACACTTGCAACTTGAACCAGCGCCGTTGGTTGACCATAGTAATCAAGCATCACATGATCAAGTAAGGAGGCATTAGCTCGTCCAGTACGTATTTTTGCCATTTCATGCGTTAAGGCTTCAACTGCCTTTTGCATTTTTCTTTCACATTGTTGTTTTAAATCAGATAACATGTTTTGCTCCAACAATCGTACCAACTTGTTCACCTTCGACAATTCGTCTTAAGGCCTGACTATCACTCATATCAAATACCTGAATTGGCAATCCTTGTTGCTGACAAAGACAAATTGCCGTCATATCCATCACTTCAAGCTTCTTCTCAATCACTTCTGCAAAACTTAAATGATGATAACGAGTTGCATCTGGATTTTTTTTAGGATCACCAGAATAGACGCCATCAACTTTAGTAGCTTTTAGCACAACATCAGCTTGAAGTTCTACACCACGAAGGCAAGCTGCTGTGTCTGTTGTAAAATAGGGATTGGCAATGCCGCCTGCACAAATCACCACCTTGCCTTGATCTAATAGAGCGCGAGCTTTATCCGCCTGAAAGGGATCAGCAATGCCAGTAACAGCAACAGCAGACATCATGACAGCGTCAACCCCTTGACGAACAAATGCTTGTTCTAAGGCGATGCCATTCATCACGGTAGCCAACATCCCCATTTGATCGGCTTTGACTTGATCAAAACCAGAGGATACTAGGTTTTTTCCACGAAAGAAATTGCCACCACCTAAAACAATAGCAACTTCTACGCCGAGATTTAGACATTCTTTTACGGTATCTACAACATAGTTCAGCGCCCCTGGTTCAACACCGAAAGACGCTTGACCACACAAAACCTCACCACTGTATTTCAATAAAATACGTCGATATGCTAAGGCTTTCTTTGTCATTACTGTTTTACCTGAGCCATAACTTCAGCAACAAAGTTATCTTCACGTTTTTCAATACCTTCACCAACTTGTATGCAAATAAATTGTTCTACAGTTGCAGCATGTTTTTTCAACAAATCTTGAACCTTAACTGCAGGATCTTTTACAAATGGCTGGCTGACTAAGCTTACTTCTTCAACAAATTTATTGATGCGGCCTTGAATCATTTTCTCAATGATTTCTTGTGGTTTTCCAGACTCACTAGCTTGTGCCATGAATACTTCTCGTTCAACCGCAATTGCTTTCTCATCAACTTGATCTGGACTCACCACTTGCGGACGATTCGCTGCAATTTGCATGGCGATGTCTTTCGCTAAAGACTCATCACCACCTTGCATCGCGACCAATACACCGATACGTGAACCGTGGAGATAACTCGCTACATGGCCACTAGATTCTAAACTTAACAAACGTCTAACTTTGATGTTTTCACCAATTTTAGCTACTAATTGTTGGCGCGCTTCTTCAACTGTATCTTGGCTAGCTGCCATGGTTTGTTGCATTAAGCTATCAGCATCAGTGACTTTGCTAACTAAGGCGGTTTGCGCTGCTGCATTTGCAAAAGCAATAAAATTTGCATCACGTGCCACAAAGTCTGTTTCTGAATTGATTTCCAACATCACCGCACGTTTTGACGATGCATCGCGTGCAACGACAATCATGCCTTCTGCTGCAACTCTATCCGCTTTTTTATCGGCTTTTGCTTGTCCAGCTTTTCGCATTTCCAGGATAGCTTGTTCAATATCACCATTGGTCATTTGTAAAAACTTTTTACAGTCCATCATGCCTGCGCCAGT
>RGPR01000085.1 GCA_010030245.1 Gammaproteobacteria bacterium | reverse complement strand
GTTGTGATTTAAAAGAATACCTCGATGCGCCGCTTCCAGAGTATGTTCAATTAAATCATAGCGATGAAGGGATGTTAGCATATTTAGCAAACTCCTGTTTCTTTGAACATCGACATTCGAGCCCTGAGGCGCAACATCGTTTTGATAAGCAATATGGTTTAAGTATTATTCCTAAATCAGGAAGGGGCTAACCCTTCCTTTGAGGCTAAGTCAATTATTCTCAGTGATATGAATCATATTTTCTAAAGCAATGCGTGCGTTATCGATGACCCATTGTTGTTCTTCAGCATTCAAGCGTTGCCGAAGACCAGTAAACTCATTGACCACATCGCCTGCTTTGACAACATTATAACTTGGCGCTTTACCTTGGCGCAGTAAATCGAGGATAGCCACCAGATGCGGCGGATCATTCCTTGACATAGTGGCACAACCGCAGCCAACTCTAGGGCTACTGGCAAGATTGGCTTCAGCAACATTGACAACGGTTATCCCTTTTAATTTTCCTTGTTGCTTGAGGTAGTTCACCATATGATTTTCTGTTGCTACTGCATATTTTTTAGTTTGGGCTTTATCTTGTAAGACCTGTTCCCAAATAAAGGCAGTAGATCCCATGGAATCACTGGCATTCATCACGGCGTTGGTGCATTCTGGATGACAAATGACATGATAAGCTTGGCTTTTCCAATACTGGCACATCTCGGCAGTATAGCTGGTGTGTACAGTGCATTCACTGGCAAAAAGAATAACTTGGGCTTTATCAAAGTCAGATAGGGTATTTTTATCTTGTTCAGACAAAGAGTACCTAGCGCCTTCAGTACCTTTTGGCCAATACGCCAAGTCTTTGATATTTAACCATTGGCATACATTTTCACCCATGTGTCTGTCTGGAATAAACAGTACTTTCTTGCCTTGAGCCAGCGCCCATGCAAATATTTTTTTGACATTAGAACTGGTACATACTGCACCACCTTGGGCACCAGTTAATGCTTTAACACGGCCTGAGGTATTCATGTAGCATACGGGTATAATATTTTGTTCCCCATAACGCGCATTGAGCTGGGTTAATGCCGGTTCAACCATGAAGTCTTTGGCAAACATTTCCATGGTGCAACCAGCTTTCGGATTGGTAATATAAACATGCTGATCGGGTTGAGAGAGAATACTGATAGATTCAGCCATAAAATGTACGGCTGATTCTACAATCACTTTACGTTCTGGATTGCGTGCAGCCATCAGTGCCAGCTGGTAAGAGTCTCCAATAACACCGCCAAACTCTTGGATGAGTTGTACAATTTCGCCACCCATGTAGTAGTGAGCCAATAGCAGCAATTCATCACCAAAATGGCCTTGCGCTTTTTTAATATATGGACGCATCCATTGAATAATAGTTGATAATTTGCGATCACTTAATGCTTGATATTCTTCTGCATAAGGTAAAAATTCTTGTTGATACCAATCCAGCGGGTAATCAGCTTGACAGATACTCATGTCATGCGTAATTTGGAAAAGAGTAGTTTCTGGTTGGTAATCTAAATGACTTTTAAACATAATGATCTCAATTTTAAGCAAATCTGAATATGATTTTAACAATGTTCATGCATTATCTCAAATGAATCGATTTTCAGGATACATGGTTCTATCAATACTGTTTTGAGCAAGAGGGAGGGTTTTGGGGTAATCCTCTCGGTAATGGGCACCTCTCGATTCTTTACGGGCAAGCGCTGCTTTGACGATGAGTTCAGCAACACAGACAATATTTCGCAGTTCAATTAAATCAGGCGTAATTAAGTGATTCCAATAATAGGATTCAATAATTTTCCGACGAATTTTGACGATCTGCAGAAGGTCAGATAAACCTTCTTCTGTGCGAATAATACCGGCATATGCCGTCATTTCATTTCTCAAGCTATTCCAATGGGTATTGATTTGGCTTGCGCGGCGCTGATTAAAATTCGTTGGTGATTCCCAAGCCAATACGTCTGGTGCATTTTTCATCGGTTTGACTGCATCTCTTAGGCTTGCAAAGGCAGCATTCTTAGCCATAACGACCGCTTCAAGCAAAGAGTTACTCGCAAGGCGATTGGCTCCATGTAATCCGGTGCAGGCGACTTCACCAATGGCAAAAAGACGTTTGATATCAGTGCGGCCATCAATATCTGTGATAACGCCACCGCATTGATAATGCGCCCCTGGTACAACGGGAATAGGGTCTTTACTAATATCAATACCGATAGACAGTAATTTTTGATAAATTTGGGGGAAATGGTCTTGCAAAAATGCTTTGGAGCAATGCGAGATATCAAGTAACACATACGGGTTTTTACTTTGTTCAATTTCAGTGAAAATGGCACGTGCGACAATGTCGCGGGTAGCCAATTCCATTGCTTCTGGTGCGTATTTTGCCATGAAGCGCTCGCCGGTATCGGCGTTTTTTAAGATAGCACCTTCGCCTCGAAGTGCTTCAGATATTAAAAAATCGTGAATATCTGGATGATGCACTAAAGTTGGATGAAATTGGTAAAATTCCATATTGCTGATTCGAGCACCTGCCCGAAAGGCCATGGCTACGCCATCGCCGGTGGCAATTACAGGGTTAGAGGTGTAGCGAAATACTTTACCGGAACCGCCGGTGGCAAGAACAACCACATGAGCTAAAAAAGTATGTATTTTTAGTGTTTTTTGATCTAAGACATAGGCTCCTCGTACTTCACCTTGAGCATCAATGCGAAAAGGTGCTTGGTGCACAATCAGGTTAACAGCGATGTGATGATCAATGATCTCAATATTTGGATGAGCTTGTATATGGGCATAAAGTCTATCGATGATGCTTTGTCCGGTATGGTCACCGCAGTTTAAAATGCGACGCTCACTATGGCCACCTTCTTGCGCAAGGAGAAAGTCACCTGTATTGGTTTTGCTAAAGGGTACTTGATATTGCAGCAAATCAGCGATGGCATCTTTTCCTTGACCAATAATACAGTGTACGTTGGCTTCAAAACAAAGACCTGCACCTGCTTTTAAGGTGTCTTCAACATGTTGACTGATCGAATCAAGGTTGATGCTAAGCCTATATAGGTTTCAGGTGTCAACTTGAGCAAGTTATTTTTGGCCTCAGCTGGAATTTTTAGCGCATCGATAAAGGTTTTTAATTCTTCTTTATTAATGGTTTGTCCGCGTGTTAAGTCACGTAGTTTTTCATAGGCTTTTTCATCCCCATAACGACGCATGACCATTTGAATAGCTTCAGCTAATACATGCCAATGAGATTCAAGTTCATGCTTGAGGCTATCATGATTAATTTGTAGTTTATCATTGCCTTTTGCAATGGCTTGATAAGCAATCAAGGTATATGAAAATGCTACACCTAAGTTACGCAAAACTGTTGAATCAGACAAATCACGTTGTAAACGTGAACGTGTGAGTTTATTGGCAAAATGTTCAAATAGGGCATTGGCAAGACCAAGATTACCTTCAGCATTTTCAAAATCGATGGGATTTACTTTATGTGGCATGGTTGATGAACCGACTTCGCCGGCAATCGTTTTTTGTTTGAAATACCCCATCGAGATGTATTGCCAGATGTCTTGGCAGTAATCGAGTAAGATATTGTTAATGCGAATAAACAAGTGAGATAATTCTGCAATACCATCATGTGGTTCAATTTGGGTGGTATAGGGATTAAAGGATAAGCCAAGGGACGTGATAAAGTGTTCACTGTGCTTGCGCCAGTCCACCTCAGGATAGGCAATAATATGGGCATTGTAATTACCCACAGCCCCATTACATTTGGCCGGAACCATGACTTCAATCAGTTGCTGTAGAGGACGTTTAAGACGAGCTGAGAAATTGATGAATTCTTTGCCGATGGTGCTAGGGGTTGCAGGCTGCCCATGGGTTTTGGCAAGCATGGCATTGTCGGCATGTTTTTTACCTAACACAGTGATACCAGCAATAATTTCAGCAATACAAGGTTGCACCACTTGATTGATGCCATCTTTGATCATGAGGGCATACGCAATGTTATTAATATCTTCTGAGGTACAAGCAAAATGTATAAAAGGTTTTAAGTGGCTAAGGCTGGGATATTCGTCTAGTTTGGTCTGAAGGTAGTATTCGACTGCTTTGACATCATGGTTGGTTTGGGCTTCAAAACCTTTAACAATACTGGCTTCTTTTTCATTGAATTGATTAAGGATATCTTGCAGGTATTGATGTTCGGTATCGGTCAGGGCATGGGCTTCACGGATAGAGGTGTTTTTACATAAGGATTCGAGCCAACGAATTTCGACCTTAAGGCGATAGTAAATGAGCGCATATTCGCTAAAATAAGCAGACAATGCTTGAGTTTTTTTAAAATAGCGACCGTCAATTGGACTGACAGCATTTAGAGTTGTTAAACGCATCATTTACCTTCTTTGAAACACAAAGCTTTAATGATAGTCAAATATTCAAAAATTGTTAAGTGTTTTCCTATTTTTTGGATAAAATTTCAAGTTCAAAGACAGGTTGAGCCCGTATATTGATTGGTCATGCCACGCTGCGGCACGTCTTCAGCACAATTACGCATAACCGCATGCACCATGAGTGCAAGCAACATAATGACTATCCCACAAGCTAGCAATGCAATACCTATAGCTGCTGCTTGTGGCAAAAATAACATTGAACTGATGACAAGAGCTTGGGCCATTGGACTAAAGTATAGTGTGGCACCCATAGCTGCAGCACCAGAAAAAAAACCTACTAATCCGATAGTTACTGCTGGCGAATGTCTGGTACGCACAACTTCTATATCATTATTTAATGCGACTGGGATATCATCATTATTTGGCGCTTTCGCAGCACGCATAACGTCTTTATCATCTTTTAATCTGCTTGATGCATAATATATTGCGCCATTATTTTGCGCTAGCGCAGCAAGCACAACGTCTTTATCATCTTTTAATCTTTCTGATGCATAATGTAGTGCATAACCATATTGCGCTACCGCAGCAAGCACAACGTCTTTATCATCTTTTAATTCGTCTGAGGCATCTTCTAGTGCCAATCCATGATTGCTTATCGCCGCAAGCATCACAGTTTTATCTTTTTTCAATCGAGCTGACGCGTATTTGATTGCCCGAAAATCTTTCGATACCGCGGTAAGTACAACGTCGTCACTATTTTTTAAATCGTCTGAGGCATATTCTAGCGCCATACCATCTTGAGCTACTGCCTTAAGGACAACGTCTTTATCACTTTGTAATGTGGCTGAGGCGTAACTTAATGCCCAACCACCTTCTACTATCGCAGCAAGTACAAGAGCTTTATCAGCTTTTAATGTGGTTGATGCAAATTGTAGTGCGATAGCCCCCTTTTGGGTCAGAGCAGCAAGAACATCCTCTCGATTAGACTGGTTATTAATCATTTATATTTACAGCGGAAATTAAAGTGATTAATAATTGTACATTATTTTTTTGCTTTAGGGAAGGGCTTGGAAGTCACAACTCTTTAAGCTGGCGCTAACCATAATATTCATGTTTTTGCTTAAATCAAAGCGACCTGGACAATCCCCTGATGGCCCACCTGAGTATGTCGCCCAATGCACGCTTAAGTTGGTTTTGCCTTCAATCATCGATGCAGATGGGTTACTTGAGGCATTGTAGGTTTTATTGGAATTAGGTGCCAGATAGTCCGTGGTAAAGCGATTGCCATTGTTATCGTTAATGGTCAAGATAAGCCCGAGGCCACTCGCCGGATCGGTGTTTGACGTTTGTAGGGTAAAATTGGCGGCAGGTGGTTTAGGTGTTGGTGGAGTGTCGCATTGATTATTGATAACACAGTCTTTCAAACCATAAGCAAACGTGCCGGCAATATGTGTGGCATCGCCATAATCTACGGCGTCATAGTCAACATTTAACGACCAGCCCATCACACCACCATACTGGCTATCTGAATTGATTTTTTTTAACTCAATGAGCATATTGGGTGTCAGCTCCTGGGTATTCAAAGTCTCGCCTGAACTTGGATAATATATACTCACGCTGCCTGCGGCAACGGCTGCCGTTGGTTCTCCAGTGACAAGCTTGGTTTTGCTTGGGACTTGTGATTTGATAATTGGGTAAATGGAGGAAATGTAGCTGATGTCATTTTGAGGAGGGGTATTATATTCTTGTAAAAACAGATAATCAAATAGGCCGTCGTTAATAGCAGCTTGATAATCTTGATGATTGCCTGTTGTCACCAATATCCCGTTATTGATTTGTGGCGCAGCTGTCAGTAATAGATTTTGATCAAGGCTTTTAATATTTCTTAAAAGATTCAATATCAGATTAGGATCTGTGGGGACTTCGATATCAAAATCAATTCCATCTAATTGATTGGTATGGAGAAAGTTCACCACATTGCTTGCCAATTGAGACAACTGGCTGCTATCAAGATCACCAGGATTAAACGTATTGACTTGTCCGCCAACAGATACCAATACTTTCATGCCATTGGCTTTGGCAGCAGAGAGCTGTTGTTTAAAAACAGATGCAGAAGAGCTGTCATAAAAATCGATATCGCTGCCGGTAATTTTGGCAAAGGCGAAGATAATCATGTTATAACCATCAAGGCTTGCTTGCGACATATTGACTTTTAAGGCCGAAGCTGTAGAAGTGGTGTCCAAGTAACCGGCAAGCAAATTATTACTTGTGGCCATTGCCATGTTAGCTATCAATAGAGTAGATGAGAAGAGTATTTTTTTTAACATGTCCTAAAATCCTTATTCCTTTTGAATTAAGCCTAGCATGTTGATAATTTGATTTAAATAGCCAAATTCTCATTTCGCTTTAAAGCTTCACTGAAATAATTTACAATCATCTTAAATGTTATAAAGGAGTTGTGATAGTGCTTGAGCCCAAAGTTTTAGCTTTTAACCAGGTGTCTTTAAAGGACTTAGATATTGTTGGTGGAAAAAATGCCTCACTCGGTGAGATGATTCAACATTTATCTAAAGCGGGCGTCAAAGTTCCAGGTGGCTTTGCCACCTCTGCCCAAGCGTTTAAAGATTTTATTGCTCAACATGATCTTGGTTTACAAATTTATCAAAAACTCGCCTCATTGAATATTGATGATGTCAAAGCACTTGCTAAAGTGGGTGCTGAAATTCGACAAGCTATTCTTGATACCCCTTTTCATGACGATTTTATCGAAGAGGTTAGGGCAGCATATGCAACGATGGAAAAAACAATTGGTCGTCAGGATTTTTCCGTTGCAGTCAGATCGTCTGCAACTGCAGAAGATTTACCTGAAGCCTCGTTTGCCGGACAACAAGAAACTTTTTTAAATGTTGTAGGGATTGATGCGATATTTGTCGCTATTAAGCAAGTGTTTGCCTCCCTTTTCAATGATCGTGCGATTGCTTACCGTGAACATAATCATTTTCCTCATGATCAGGTGGCCTTATCGGTTGGTGTGCAATACATGGTGAGAAGTGACATTGCCTCCAGTGGTGTTTTATTCACCATGGATACCGAATCTGGTTTTTCAGAGGTGGTGTTCATCACGGCCTCTTACGGACTTGGCGAATTGGTGGTGCAAGGCGCAGTTAATCCTGATGAGTTCTATGTGTATAAACCCTCGCTTGCCAAAGGTAAAAATGCAATTTTGCGTCGTAAATTAGGGCGTAAAGAAATTAAAATGGTCTATGATCCACACAGCAGTGTCAAAACAGTATCGGTTGATTTGAAAGAACAATTGTTATTTGCCTTGACTGATACAGATCTAGAAATTTTAGCCCGCCATGCCGTCGCAATTGAGAAACACTATGGGCGGCCTATGGATGTGGAGTGGGCAAAAGACGGTGCTGATGGTGAAATTTATATTCTGCAAGCGCGTCCAGAGACGGTGAAAAGTCGTGCAGATTTAAAGGTTATTGAACGTTATAAGTTGCTTGAGTCTGGTGTTGTTCTGGCAGAGGGTCGCAGTATTGGTCAGCGCATTGGTCAGGGGCGTGCTCGAATCATTAAGCATATTGATGAGCTGCATCGAGTTGAGCCAGGCGATGTCTTGATTTCAGACATGACCGATCCTGATTGGGAGCCGGTGATGAAAAAAGCGGCAGCAATTATTACGAACCGCGGGGGGCGTACCTGTCATGCTGCTATCATTGCGCGTGAATTGGGGATACCGGCGGTTGTAGGTTGTGGGGACGCCACAACTAGAATCAACGATGGTGAAACCGTCACCGTTTCTTGTGCGCAAGGTGAAACTGGCTATGTCTATCAGGGGCGTCTTGGTTTTGAGCGACAAGTGCTGGATGTTGAAGAGCTCCCTGCATTACCTGTCAA
>RGPR01000084.1 GCA_010030245.1 Gammaproteobacteria bacterium | reverse complement strand
CGCGTCATTGAAAACAAAAATCAGTCCAATACAGTGATTTGTAAGCTTGAGCAAGAGTTAAAGCAGGCTTATGCAGAGGCTAATCATTTTAGTCGTTTAATGCAAAATGCGAGTGCTGAAGCGCGGGCTGAACTTGAAAAAATCTTTCATCAGGTTACAGAAAAAATTCAAAATCTTGAAACAAAAATTGAGCTTGAGTTGGCTAATTCATTGCAAACCGCTTAAAGGAAAATCTTTTTAAAAAGGAGCTTAAATTGGAATCAAAACAACATTATAAAAAAGTTTATGTAACCCTTAATTTGTCAGAGCAGGCTAATAAATTGCTGACTGAATCTGCGAAAAGGTCAAATCGAAAAAAAGTACAAGAAGCAAAGCTTCGCATTGAAGATCATCTGCAACGCTTTCGCTCGATTTCTGAGCTTGATTATGTTGTGCCAAACGCCATTGAAAACATTTAACTTTTTACAAGGATTGAATATGAAAGGGATAATTAAAAAGCATTTGAGCCTCATAAGCTCTACCGTGTTAGTTGCAGCCCTAACTGGGTGTGCAGCCACTCAAACTGTCATCGAACATGGAAGATTGACAGTCAATACGCAACAAAGCAAGTCCATTTTTATGGAACCCGTATCTAACAATCAAAAAACAGTTTTTATTTCGGTTAAAAACAATACCGAAGAAGAGGTCCATATTGCCTCAAGTTTAAAAGAGCGTTTGTCTCAAAATGGTTATAAAGTCCTAAATTCTGCCGACAAGGCCCACTATATTCTTCAAACCAATATTTTACAGATTGGAAAAATGAGTGCTTCTGCTTCAAGCAGTGCCTTAGGTGGTGGTTTTGGTTCTGCGATTGCGGGAGCCACTGCAGGAGCTGCCATCGGATCATTTACTAATACCACCAATGGCATTGTGGCAGGTGGTCTTTCTGGAGGGGTTCTGGGGCTCGCAGCTGATGCCTTGGTCAAAGATGTCTCTTATACCATGGTGACCGATGTACAAATTACCGAGCATAAAGCCAAGGCTTTAAAACGCTATCGAACACGCATTATTTCCAGTGCCAATCAAGTGAACTTGAAATTTAAAGATGCTAAACCGCTTTTAGAGAGAGGATTAGTCAAATCGATTTCAGGAATTTTTTAAGCTTTATATTTTTTTAATTAAACGAATTATTTCTGGACACTTTTTGGGTGTCCCTAGGATTTTTACAACCAAAAAAAGGAGAAACACATGAAGTTTGTGAAAAATATGGCCGATAAAGCGAAAGCTGCATTAGTGACAGGTGCAGGATTTGTCTTGAGCTCGAGCGTGTGGGCTGAAGACAAATTTGCAAGCGCTATTAATGGCGACATTAAGGATATGCTTGGTAGCGACTCGAGCTTTTGGAAGATTTTCATTTTGGTCGATATTATTTTGGCCGGTGCTATTGCTGTCAAAACTAAAAACCCACTGGCTTTTTTAGGCGTATTAGCGATTGCTATTGTGCCTGGAGTCTTAATCAAAACCTTCGTATTTTAAAAGGGTGCCTGTCATGTATCGAATGATGCAACATCTTGATGAACCATTGAGACTCTTAGGACTAACCATGGATGAGGTGTTCATAGTGTCTTGTGGTTTGCTGTTGCTTGTTACTACAACTCATAAGATTTTGGCAGGTGTGTTTTGTTTCGGCTTATATATACTTTTGACATTTTTTAAAAAAGGTCAAAACCCTAGGTTTTTATTGGTTCTCGTATATTGGTATCTTCCATTTGAGTTATCAATGTTCATAGTGAGGCATTTGCCACAGTCACATTTAAGAGTTTGGAGAGGCTAATGAATTTTAAACCGCAGCAACATCAAATTTTCCAATTAAAAGATCGGTTGAGCTTAATGAAAGCATTGGTTTTAGGCCTTTTGATAACCAATATAGTATTGGTCTTAAGCATGGTTTTCATTTGTATGCATCAGAGGGTAGAGGTGACTCCATTTGCTAGTCAATCACTCAAATATGCAAACTCAATGTTTGCAGTTGATAGTGAGTATTTAAAACTCATGAGTGAAAATTTCATTTTCTTGCGCCTCAATACAACGCCTGAAACGGTTGGTGCTGAGCATCAACAGTTATTATCGATGGTGTCATCAGATACCTATCCCTTGTTTGTCAAAAAATTAGAAAAAGAAGCACAAATTATTCGTCAACAAAAAATTTCCAGTCATTTTGATATCCAGCATATTCATGTCGAACCCCAAAAACTACAATGCCGCATCCAAGGTATTTTGCATCGTAGTGTGGGACTTCGTGATTTACCTATTGAAAAGGCAAGCTTCGTTTTGCAATTTCAATACCGTTTGGGGCAGTTTAAGTTACAAAAATTTGTAAAGGAGAATGGGTATGAAAATGCATAGTTGCATTACCGCCTTAAGTCTTTGTCTATCGGTTTCAAGTTTTGCTTTAACCAGCACGCATTTCAAAGAAAATGCTGATTTGGCAGTGACCTTGAGTGATAGTAATTATAATCGCTTAGTGGTCAAGGGAGACAAAATTACCAATGTTCATTTTCCTGAAGGCATGATGGCGGTCAGTAATGAATCAGATGGCGGTATTTATGTAATGGTCGCGCATCCTGAACCCTTTACTATGTTTGTCACCACAGAATTGGGCAGACATTTTTCTTTAACAGTAAATACCGAGCAAGGTTTAGGTAAGACGGTTGAGTTCGTGGCTGATGGTAATCCCGCGCCGCAAATCACAAGTGCTAGTAAGCTAATGGCAAAAATACCAGAGCCTACTTTCTTACCATCGAATGTGACGGAACTTATGACCGCCATGCTTAAAAGCAATGTCTCAAAAGATTATGAATCTAAAAAATATTTCGGGCGGGCAATTCGTTTGGGCCAAGGCATGACGCTTTTCCCAAAGATGAGCTACAAAGGAAAAACGTTATCAGGGGAAGTGACAGAGATTTATAACGGCTCCAAAAGCCCGATTGATTTAAATGAAGCATTGTTTAATGGGGCAGGGGTCAAAGCGGTGTCACTATCAAAAAATACTTTAGCCCCACATGAGCGTGCCTTGGTTTATCGAGTTTTGGAGCAAGCTCATGGCTAGTTTTAATCTCAATCAAACGATTAAAAACCTGCAAAAAAGAAATCTAGTGCTTTTTATTGTGGGCTTTTTGCTTGTGATTTCGATGATGGGTTTACTGATGACAGGAGGTGCTGCAAAAAAATCCGGTGCACCTTTAGTGAAAAATGATTTAGTCGGTGTGATTGATGAGAATTTTAGTGATGCCAATACGGCTAGCGCTTTGACTTCACAACAGGCAGAGCTTGATAGCCTTAAATCTCAAATTAAATTATTACAAGAATCCATTGCTATAAATGAAAAATCGCATGCTGAAGAGTCTAGTATTCTTGCAAAACAACTTAAAGATTCACTGGCTAATGTCAAAGCTGCAGAAGGGCAGGGCGTGCAAGTTGCACAAAATAACACAAACATTCAGCCCAGCTGGCAAGAGCGTTTAGCGCAAAATGCGAATTTCCAGGCTCCTCATATTCAAAGCCCAGTACGCATGACACCGAAAGTGCATACAGTCAGTTTTTCTTACCATCAAAAACAACACAAGACTAATCCATTAAACCCTTTAAATTATGTGCCTAGTGGCACATTTGCCAAAGCCATTATTTTGGGTGGTGCAGACGCTGATGCATCTGTTAATGGCCAGTCAAAAAATAATGGCGTGATGTTGTTTAAATTAGTCGCAAGTGGCACTTTACCTAATGGGCAACGTTCGCATTTGCAAGGCTGTTTTGTCACAGGCAGTTCTTGGGGCGATATCTCTAGTGAGCGGGCATATGTGGTTTTAGATAAGCTTTCCTGCGCTGAGCCCGGCAAACCGATTATTGATAGGGCGGTTACCGGCTGGGCTTTCTTTGGTGGCAAGGTGGGTATCAAGGGATTGCCTTTAATGCGTGATAACAAAGTCATGCAATGGGCTGGCATGAGTGGTGCTTTGGCAGGGGTCGCATCTGCTGCACAATACTCGCGCTCAGTACAAAGTATTAGTCCTTTGGGGTCGGCGACAACTGTACCTAGTGGCAATATCGCACCTTATGCTGCCTATGGTGGGGCTTCGAAAGCGGCAGAAGTGTTATCCGATTATTATGTCAAACGTGCCGAGCAATATCATCCGGTGATCCAAGTCGGTGCCGGCAATTATGTCACGATTGTATTTAAAGACGGCTTTTATTTGGAGCCTGATGAAAAGATTTTAAATCACGGACAAAATCAAAATCATCATGTGAGTGCTGCCTCCCACTCATCATACGCTAAAAATACTGATGAAGACCATCAAGAAAATCTTGATTTTGCGGTGCCTGCCGCAGTGCTTAATCATATCCAACAAAACAATCACGGAGAAGAAAATGCCTAAGTTTCTAATCATTCCAGTGCTTATTTTGATGATGGGTTTGTCGGGGTGTGCGCCAATTAATACAGAGTTTTCTTGTAATGCGACCGCAGGTGACAAGTGCTTGAGCATTGAGGAAGTTTACGCTTTATCAGAAAGAGCAAAAAGTAACCCTAAAAGACCTATGGTGTTTTGCAGAACTTGCGTTGCACCTCGAAGAATTCATCGCACAACTCAGCCAATTTGGGTGCCACCAATGGTCGATAGCGCGGGCGTTGAGCATCCTGCTAATGTCGTTATTGCCGATGTGCAAACGAATGAAATTATTACCTAAAGGGGAATGGTATGCTGCAAGAGTTGATAGAAGAAACTAAAGAATTATTTTCCAAAATTCAGCAACATGTATCGACCGACAAAGAAGCAAAATCAAAAAAGCTCATGGATTCTTTGTGTATTGATTTGCCAACTTTGTCCCATGCTTTGCCTTATGAATGTATCGATGAAGATTTATTGTTCTTTAATAAGACCTCGATGGGTTTTGGGTTGCAGTTATTGCCTGCTATTGGTGCTGATGAGGCGATGGTAAAATCATTGGCTGGCATGCTTAAAAATAAATTACCAGAGAGTTTTGATTGTTCAGTGATGCTTTTCAAACACCACCGCATTGAATATCAGATTCAGCATGGCTTAAAACCAATGTTCGAAAAAGGTGGGATTTATGCAGAGCTTGCCCAGTTAAGTTTTGAGCATCACCAAAAAGCAAGCCTGCAAGGCTATCTGAACGGGCGTAATATCCCGGCTCGTCTTGGAGATTATAAATTGTATTTATTTTTCTCTTGCTCTAAAGATTTAAGCAAAACTGCACAGCTTTTAGAGCTACGAGAAGAAATCGAATCAGAAATCATGGTGACAGGTCTTCATTTTGTGCGTTTAGGTAGCGGGGAATTCATACGCTTTGTTAAAGCAATACTGCATCCAAATCCTAATGCCTCAAATTTTTCTGATGTGCATTTTAATCCGCAGCTTCCCTTAAGTGAGGCATTGATTTCAGGCAATACTTTGTATCAAATCGATGATAATGCTGTTAGCGTGCATTTGAGTGATGAGGATGGTGCGATCGCAAAAGCGAAAGTCATTAATTGCCAGATTGAGCGATTACCAGAGCAATTCGCACTTTGGCAAACCCCTGATTTTTTTGCCAATTTATTGCGTCCTGAGCAAGGCCTTCCTTGTTCTTTTTTAATCACCTTAACGGTTCGAGGTGTTTCTCAAGAAAAGATGCTGGCCAAGGCAAAAACCAAAACCAAGAGCTTAAAAACTAATGCGAATGCTATTCAAACTTTTTTAAATCCAAGTATGCTTGATGAAGCACATGACTGGCATAGCGTTTATGAGCAAAGCGCAAAGGGTAATATTGCGCTCCTTCCTTGTTTTTATAATTTAACCTTGTTTGTTGATGAGCAAAGCCAAAGAGAGGCTTTGGCCTGCGCTATTGGCGCCTACCGCTACATGGGCTTTGAGCTAAGACAGGCGCGCGCAACTCAATGGATTCGTTATTTGGCAAGCCTGCCTTTCATGATGAGTGAAGGCTTTTTTAGTGACTTACAAACTTTGGGCCTTACTAAAACCTTAACGCACTTCAATATCGCCAATTTAATGCCGGTGGTGGCAGACACCAAAGGTTCGCCACAGGGCTTACTATTACCCACTCATCGCCATCAATTAACATTCCTAGATACGTTTGATAATAAAAATTTGCCTATCACTAACTATAATTTTTTAACAGTTGGCTCATCTGGTGCGGGTAAGTCGATGTTTCAGCAAGCACAAATTTTATCTGGTCTTGCCATGGGTGAAATGACTTATGTGATTGATTTGGGTGAGTCTTATAAGCATTTATGTGAGCTGGTTGGTGGCACTTATATTAATGTGTCCAATATTACTTTGAACCCGTTTACTTTATTTGATTTTGAAGGCAAAACTGAAATGAAAGGTGGGGCTGAAGAGGTTGCTGATTACATCCAAATACGAGATTTACTTGCGATTATGGCAAGCCCCCATGAGCCGATTTCTGATGTGCAAAAATCCTATCTTTTAGATGCGGCAATGGTTGCGTGGCGTGAGAAGGACAAAAAAGCCTGCATGGATGATGTCTTAAATGCGCTAGCCCAAAGATTAGAAGCATCAACTGACTTTGATCAACGCTTACAAGATTTATTGATACTGCTTTCGAAATACGGCACTAAAGGTGTGTATGGCAAACTTTTCAATGGGGATACCCCATTTGTTAATCAATCCAATTTTGTGGTTTTTGAAATGGGTGGTTTCCAGAATAATCCTGATTTGTTGATGATTGTGATGTTTGTGATGATTGTCATCATCCAAGGCCAGTTTTATCAATCCCCGCGCCAGATTAAAAAGCGTTGCATTATCGATGAAGCGTGGCGATTTTTGTGTGAAGGCAGTAACCCGATTGCAGCCAATTTTATTGAGCAAGGCTTTCGAACCGCCCGAAAACATAACGGTGGCTTTGGGGTGATTACCCAGTATCTATTAGATACCGATAAAACCATCCAAGGGCAAGCAATAGCTGCAAGCTCTGATATCAAAATCATTATGCGCCAAGGTAATTTTAATGATTACCTGCAAAAATATCCTAATCGTTTTAACGCTTTACAACAAGAAATGATTGCCAATTTTGGCGATGTGCAAAGTGCTGGTTTTTCAAATTTAATGATTGAGGCAGGCGGTCATTATAGTTTTCATCGTTACTTTGCCGACCCTTTTACCCGCATTTTATTTTCATCTAGTGGGGCAGAATTTAGTGGGTTAAAGCTTTATTTATCCAGCAATTAAGCAAAAAAGCCCTATCCGATGAGATGTTAGTTCAAAAAACCGCACTTTTTGCCAAGCATCTTCAGCAAAGCCTGCAAAGCTATGCGCAAAAAAAACATTTGCTGGTTTTCAAAAAAGAACAAGTCTTGGCAGGGGGATCTGATATTACCGATGAAATTATTAAGCTCATGACTCAAAAGGTGAATCATGGCTAAATACCATAAGCTCTTTGTTTTAAGTTTTTTGTGGTCAGGTCTTTTGCATGCCAAACCCTATGTGCTTGGCACTTTTGGTGAAACTTTTCCTGTTGCTGAAAAAAGCTTAATAGAGCTTTTCAAAGAGCGTATTCAACAAGTTGATTTTTCTAAGCTGCAACACCAATGGCTAAGTGATGTGAAAAATTATGCGACAAGACCAACAGCCATTGATATCAAACATGCGCAAAGGTTTCATCACACAAGTTTTGACCCAACGATTGTTTTAACCCAAGACATTATGGACAGACAGGGGCATCTGCTTTTTACCAAAGGCACAAAAATCAATCCTTTGGATTATCTTCCCAGCTATCAGCCTCATTGGCTTTTTATCGATGCCGATGATGAAGAGCAAATCTTGTATACCAAAAAATGTCTCAATACCCATCCTGATTTAAAAATCATTTTAGTTCAAGGCGATGTACCTGTAACTTCCAAAATCTTTAATCGAGAAGTGTATTTTGACCAGGGCGGGCATTTGATTCATCGATTTGAAATTAGTGAAACACCCGCTTTTGTTTATCGCAAGGACAAGCTTTTAATGATTGATTATGGGGTGTCTCATGTATAAGGCTTTACTCTTGATACTTATCTCTTTTAAAAGCTTGGCAAGCCTTTGCACCGGCCATTTTGTCAATCCCATCAGTGATGTTTGCTGGACTTGTTTGTTTCCGATTTCAATTGGCAATACCAAGGTGGTGGGTTCATCAATGCCTGATACACCCAATGCCAAAAGTCCAATTGGGTTTTGCCCATCACCTCTTGGGGTGCGTATGGGGATTAATATCGGCTATTGGGAGCCAATCGCTTTAGTCGATGTCACAGATTCCCCTTATTGTTTACCCAATTTAGGCGGGGTGCAACTACCGATTGGGCCAAAAAATAAAAGAGGT
>RGPR01000083.1 GCA_010030245.1 Gammaproteobacteria bacterium | reverse complement strand
ATTTATATGAAAGTTCTTGACTTTATTGGATTAAAAGTATAAAGTAAATTATGGCTGATGTAAACATACTGCACGGCGATTGCCGTGAACAACTCAAGACTCTACCCGACAATAGCGTTGATAGCATTGTTACTGATCCACCATATGAACTTGGATTTATGGGTAAAAGTTGGGATGCCAGTGGTATCGCATATAATGTAGATATGTGGCGTGAATGTTTGCGTGTTCTTAAACCAGGCGGGCATATGCTTGCTTTTAGTGGTAGCAGAACATATCACCGTATGACAGTTGCTATTGAAGATGCTGGTTTTGAAATACGTGACCAGATTATGTGGGTTTATGGAACAGGATTTCCAAAGAATCATGATATAAGCAAGGCAATTGACAATGCTGCTGGTGCTGAAAGAACTGGTGGTGGCAGAGTATGGAGCGGCGGCGCACGTAGTGGTGGTATTATAAAAGATGATGCCAGTGAAAATACAACAGAGCGAATCATCTATGATGAACCAGCAACCCTAGAAGCAAAAAAATGGCAAGGTTGGGGAACAGCACTTAAACCATCACATGAACCAATTTGCGTTGCACGTAAACCAATAAGTGAAAAAACTATTGCTGATAATGTATTGCAATGGGGTGTCGGTGCATTGAATATTGATGCTACTCGTATACCACTTGATGACAATGATCCACTACAAAATGGTGTAAAACACGATAATAAAAAACTTGATACTGGTGATGCTGATACAAAATGGGGATTTAAAGCAGTAGATCGTGCGGCAGGTTTAGGTCGTTGGCCAGCAAATTTGATTCACGATAACAGTGATGAAGTTACGGAATTATTTCCAAATAGTAAAGCAGGCAAAGATACTGGAAAACGTGGCACTGGTGGTATTTGGAATAGTGGAAATGGTGTGCCAGTTGGGTTTCAATATGGCGATGAAGGAAGTGCTGCACGTTTCTTTTACGGTGCAAAAGCAAGTCCACAAGATCGTAATGATGGTTTAGATAATTTTGAAGGTGGTAAAACCAATGATGGTCGCAAAAAAGATGCAAACAATGCTTATCAACGTGGTGCCACAATACGTAAAAACACACATCCTACTGTAAAACCAACAGATTTAATGATATATTTGTGTAAAATGGTAACACCACCTGGTGGAACTGTGCTTGATCCATTTATGGGCAGCGGTTCTACTGGTCGTGGTGCTGTCAACGGTGGATTTAATTTCATTGGTATTGAAATGAACAGTGAGTATATAGATATTGCCAAAGCACGTATTGCTGTGGTAGAAAAGAAGATGTCAGAAGTAAAAGACAAAGTTACTACATACAATAATCTATTTGAGGAAGAATAATGGGCGTCCAGATATTACAAGGTGATTGCCGTGATGTTTTGAAAACTTTGCCAGAAGGCAGTATCAACATGTGTGTAACATCACCGCCTTATTTTGGGCTGCGTGATTATGGTGGTCAAGAAAAACAAATTGGTCTTGAACAAACACCAGAAGAATATATCGCACAGTTGGTAGAAGTATTCCGTGAAGTGCGCAGAACACTAAAAGATGATGGCACACTTTGGGTTAATATTGGTGATAGTTACTACAATTATCGCAGTGGAACTGCATTTGTTAAACAAAGTGTTGCTAAGACAAATCAAGATTTGCCTACACATAGCCCAAGCCGAAATAATAAGTTGGACGGTCTTAAAAGCAAAGACCTTATTGGTATTCCATGGATGTTAGCATTTGCTCTACGTGCTGATGGTTGGTATTTGCGTCAAGATATTATTTGGCATAAACCTAATCCAATGCCAGAAAGTGTAAAAGATCGTTGCACAAAAGCACATGAATATATTTTCTTGTTAAGCAAAAGCAAGAATTATTATTTTGATTATGAAGCAATCCGTGAACCAGCAGTAACTGCTCCAGTTGCTCGCAATAAAGCAGCAGAGGGATATCAAGCTGATTATCCAAATGGTGATAGATTTAGTAAAGGTGAACGAGTTTGGGGCGAAGATAACAAACGTATGAAGCGCAGTGTATGGACTGTTAATACCAAACCATACAAAGAAGCACATTTTGCTACTTTCCCTACTGAACTTATTGAGCCAGCTATTATTGCTGGTTGTCCAAAAGACGGTATGGTAATTGATCCATTTGGTGGCAGTGGCACAACAGGTTATGTAGCAGATAAGTTAGGGCGTAATGCTACATTGATTGAACTTAATCCATCATATATTAATATTGCTGAAAATCGCATCGATCCACCTGAACAACGTTTAGATAGTAATTTGTTTACAATTGAATGATACTTTCACATACAATTCTAATTACAGTGACAAAACAACAAGTATTAGATTTTGCTAATCTAACGGGTGATAACAGCGCAATTCATGTTGAAGGTGGTATTGTGCAAGGTGGATTGATTTTAAGTATGTTACCACATTGGTCTAAAATAGCGATAGAATTAGGTAACTTTCCAAAAATATTTAACGATAGCGTTACTGTTAAAATGGATTGCAGATTTAATGATCCGTTAGTTGCAGATACACCAGTAAACATAACGTTTAATTATACACCATTAAAATATCGTATGTCTAAAATAACTTGGGATATTGCGGGTGACATAAAATATTGCAGTGGTGATTGGATTATTTGCAGTTTGTCATAATACTGTCATATTAGTGTGATAAATTAGGTCAGCATACTAAAAGGAGAGAAATATGCTTACTAGGTTTATTGCTGTTGCAGCCGCAACACTTATTAGTACTGCTGCTTTTGCAGTAGAAGTTACAGGTGCAGGTGCTACTTTCCCACAACCAATTTATATGAAGTGGGCAGAAGGTTATAAGAAGGCTACTAGCAATGTCATTAATTATCAAGGCATTGGTAGTGGTGCAGGTATCAAGCAAATTGAAGCAAAGACAGTAAATTTTGGTGCTACAGATATTCCAGTAAAGACAGAAGACCTTGAAAAGAAAGGTCAAGTTCAATTCCCAATGATCGTTGGTGGTATTGTTCCAATTATTAACCTTAAAGATGTTGACCATCTAACATTAACAACAGACATTCTTGCAAAAATCTATATGGAAAAGATTAAACGTTGGAATGACAAGGAAATTGCAGAACTTAACCCAGGTGTAAAACTTCCTGACCTTCCAATCATCAAGATTCGCCGTGCTGATGGTAGTGGCACAACTTGGAACTTTACAAAGTTTCTTTCAGAAGCAAATGAAGACTGGAAGAAGAAGTATGGAATTGGTCAAACTGTTGAATGGGTTGGCGGTGCAATTGGAGCAAAGGGCAATGACGGTGTTGCAAACAACGTTTACCAAACAAATGGTTCAATCGGTTATGTTGAATATGCTTTTGCCAAGCAAAATGATCTTACTGTTGCTGATATGATTGGCAAGGACGGTAAGAAGGTTTCACCAGGTCTAAAAGCATTCCAGACAACTTGGCCAATGGTTGCTACAAGTTACATTGTTCTAAACAAAGAAAATGATAACAAAGAAGCAGTTCAAGCAGCAATCAAGTTCTTTGAATATGGTTATGCACATGACAAGGATGCAGAAGTACTTGACTATATTCCATTGACTGCTGCACAAAAGGCAGAAAGCAAAAAGGCTTGGTCTACAGTCAACTAATTTACATAAAATTACTGTAAAATATGCCCTACCAAATTATTTTTTGTAGGGCATTATTTTTTTCTTGACATTATATTATTTTCGTGTATAAATAAACCCACAACAGAGAGTGAATATGATTAACACGCCTAAACATTACGATTATATCATTTGCCGCATGCCAGAAGGTTTCTGGATTACGGGGGCGTGTGCCTAATGTGACCGCACATTAGTGTATGCACTTAGCCCCCGAAGCGAAAGTTTCGGGGGTTTTTTTATTTTCAGGACGGTAGCCCCTATGTATAAGGCTACCCACCGACCAGTACTTGGGCCAAATGGCTGAATAGGTGGTTTCGGCGGTGAAAAATGGGGTGGGGTGTCAAGATTTTGACATTTTTACCCAAAATTGCCTAAAATTTGTGCAAACTTTTTTTAATTTTCGTGCATTTTTTTCTTGACTTATTATATGGTTGTGCTATTATGCATATGTTGATGACGACATGGTGTCGTCCTTTTTATGGAGAAAGTAACTATGACTATCGTATCAAATACAGACCGTGTTCTTGAAGCCCTTAAGTCTGGTGAGTTGCTCACCGCAAAGCAGATTTCTGCTCGTTTTGGCGTTGCCAATCCACATGCAGCTATCTCTGCAATCCGTCTCAAGGGTTATGCAGTTTATCTCAATGAGTATAAGACTGCCAAGGGTGAAGTAACAAAGAAGTATCGTCTTGGCAATCCTTCACGTGAGATCGTTGCCGCTGGTATGCGGGCTCTCATGGATGCTGGCGTTCGCATCTAATTCTATAATTATAGGATTATATAATGTTGTGAAGGGGGCGGCTTTCCGCCCCCTTTTAGTTGTTTATCAGTGTAGTTCAATGGTAGAACGGCGGTCTCCAAAACCGCATATCAGGGTTCGATTCCTTGCACTGGTGCCAATTATGACATTGACAAATCTGGCTGATGTAAATATAGTAGTAACATGACCCAATCAAGAACGCCAAGAGAAGTCAAAAATAAACCCCTAGTTCCAGAAATTACATGTCCATATATTGACATGGTAATACAAATTATTGACCAAATGGAAGAGCAAGACAATGCTGAATGGCGTGGTGAACAGGCCGCACTTGCTAAATCGCTGCTTGAGTATGTAAGATCAAGTAATGACAAATTACGTGCTAGTGGTAAGTTTTGGTATGAACGTTGTAAGAGAACAGGAAAAGATTTAGTATGAACGGCACCATAGCAATTTTTATGGATCATCCACGGTGTTCTGTTGATGGCGTAAATGCTATAATGAACTCGCTGAACCCACATTACAAGTTTAAAATACTTACAAAACACAAAGTCCAAGACCCTGATTTTTGGAATGATGTTGATATAGTTTGTATACCTGGCGGTATAGGTGACGCAGATACATTTAAGAAGATAATGAAACACCAAATTACACCAATTAAAGACTTCCTTGCAAGAGGTGGTCGTTATCTTGGTATTTGCATGGGTGCTTATTGGGCTGGTCCAAATTACTTGGATATCCTTAAAGGTCGTGATTGTGTGCAATATCTAGCACGTCCAAAAACTGATACAAGACGCCCACATGCCAAAGATTTAGAAGTTACTTGGTTAGGTAACAAAGAAAACATATTCTGGTATGATGGCTGTGCTATCACTGGTAAAGGTCAGTTTGATGTGGTAGCAACATATGCCAATGGCGATGTCATGGCTGGCTATCAAGGTCGTATTGGATTGATTGGTTCACACCCAGAAGCAGAAAAGTTCTGGTATGACGAATATACTTGGATGAAGCCAAAATATATTGGCAAAGAACGCAATCATGAATTATTACATGATTTTGTTGATGAACTTATGAAACGCTAATGTTAGAATATATTATCGTATTTTTATCGATGTTTTTCGTAGATGTATTCTATGCAATATATCTTAAAAGCATTGAAAATAACAAACCTATATTTGCCTCTTTTATGGCTACAATTGTATTTTTTGTTGCAAGTATCGCAACAATAGGGTATATTGATAATCACTGGTTACTTGTTCCAGCTTGCATGGGTGCATTTGCTGGCACATGGGTTGGTGTAATGTATAATATTAAAAAGAAAAGCTAATTGGGGAAGTGAGTGCGGAATGGTTACGCCAAGGTCTGCAAAACCTGTTCATGTGGGTTCGAGTCCCATCTTCCCCTCCAATTTTTTGGTGATGTATGAGAAAAAGATTTGATAGCGACTTATATAATACAAATGATCCTGCAAAACAAAAGGCAATAGATTATTTTAAAAATCAAGGCGTAGATGCTATCGTAAATCCTAATGATTATGGCATTGACCTTATTGTAGATGATACATTTTACTGTGAAGTTGAGGTCAAGCATAATTGGCGTGGTGATAGTTTTCCATTTTCAACGCTACAAATACCTGAAAGAAAGATTAAGTTTGCAAAGTTAGATAAACCAGTAGTGTTTATGGTGCTGAATAGTGAACACACACATGCACTTATGACTACTGGTGAAGATGTTTTGGATTCTCCATTACGAGAAGTATCCAATAAGTTTGTCAAAAGTGGTGAGTTATTTTTCCAAATACCCACAAGTAAATTATTAAAAATTAAAATATAACGGCTCCATCTTATAATGGCTATTATCCTTGACTGTCTATCAGGGGATAGGGGTTCGATTCTCCTTAGAGTCGCCATAAATAACTATATGGCACTTGATCCTAAATCAGCACATAAACTTGGTGAAGCATATGGCAAAGGTGTCACTGACGCTGTATTTGGTATTGTTGATGATGTTCGCAATGCTAAAAATATCAAAGCATCAAATAATGCAAAAATTGCGGCAAAAAATAAAATTACAGAAATTAATAATCAAATAATTCGTAACAATAATGCACTGCGTGAACAAGCAATGCGTGAAATAGCGGCAGAGCAAGAAGCACATGCTCTTGCCCAAATGACACCATCACAAAGACAAGCATATAAAGCTACAAAAGCTGCCAATGAAGCAAAGGCTGCACGTGCAGCCAAAGAAGCTGAAATAAGACGTGAAAACTTTTGGCAATATTTTTGGGCAATTGTAATAATACTAGTCTGCATACCAGTTTTGGGTGGTGCAGGTTATCTAATACTTAAATTAACACACTGATTTCAATTATATCAGTATCTCAATTACATCTATGATTTTCCATATTTGGAGATACTGTTGGATATTCTACCACAAAGCTATGATATGGCTTGGAACCAATGTTATTGGCGATTACATTATTTTTATATTCAAGCACATGAATATGCTTGGCCACGTTGGGATACAAAAGCTGATTACAGTAAACAAGATAGTAAAAATGCTTGGGTTGAAGCTGTGAACAAAGCTGATTCAACCATAAGAGTTCGTATAACTTGTCAAGGTGGCAAGTATATTGTGTTGGATACACGTCCTTAATTTACCGCCCATAGATAACGCTGGCTATATCACTGCCCTTTCAAGGCAGAGTAACGAAAAAAAAATGAGAGGAAATTGCTTTCCTCTCATTTATTGTAGAATAAACTTTTTGGGAAAATTACTTCTTCTGCCAAATGTTATAGAGAACCCAAATTGCAATCAAGCCTACAAGACCTTCTGATCCAAGACCCTTAACAATTGATGTAACGTTTGCAATAACGTCTACATTTGGAAGGAATGGGATTGCAACACCCTTGAAGATTACACTTGTAACAATCATAAGTGCTAATACACTAAGAAGTGTATCTGCAAGTGCTGACACCCAACTTTTTACTGTTTTTAAAATATCCATTTTATACTTCTCCTAATACCTTTTGTCATAAAAAGGTAATAATATTTATTCGCTGTTGGGGCGGTTGTGGAAATCGCACCACTCTCATAAGGTGGGAAAAGCTGCTTCGAGTGCAGCCAACAGCACCAATTCTATGGACCGTTAGCTGAGTTGGTTCTAGCGGGAGACTCTTAATCTCCGTCAACGTAGGTTCAAATCCTACACGGTCTACCAATTAAATACAATATGAAAAAAATAATTTTACTTTGTTTGTTATTGTCAGGATGCAATACATTTCAACCAAACAGTGTTGATATTGTTGGAACTGGATTATCTCATCATGTTGTAGAGCGTAGCAATCCACCATATAATGAAATTAATAGTGGGGTAGGATTGCGATTGAACCTTGATAATGACACTGCTTTTCAAGGTGGATTTTTTAATAACAGTTATAACAAACAAAGCAACTATACAATCATAGATTATTCACCATATAAATTACTCAAACAAAATGATTGCGGCAATATAGATGGGGGTGGATTTTTAGGTGCAGCAAGCGGCTATAAAGATTATGCAATACCAGTTGGTGGTATACAAGGCGCAATACATTGTGGTGATTTCTATGTGCGAACAAGGGTAACGCCAGCGCCAAAAGCAGGTGCGGTATTATCCTTTGAAGTAGGGTACACAGTTTTTAAATTTTAATGCTTTCTTGGTGAAATGGATATCACAGAAGTCTACGAAACTTTAGTTCCAAGTTCGAATCTTGGGGAGAGCGCCAATTAATTAAGGACGACCTTGACCACGATATGCTTTGGTAGCACGACGAACATGTTTATTTTTAGGACGACTTGCTTTGGCATTACCTATACTGGTGCGTTTTTTAACACTTGCTTTTTTAAATGTAACCTTTTGTGCTGCATTACTGCCACCTTTTGCTTTTGCCATGGTTGATTCTCCCTAAAAAAATATTTATTGATAAAATTAATTTG
>RGPR01000082.1 GCA_010030245.1 Gammaproteobacteria bacterium | reverse complement strand
ATGTTACCGTTGAGCTGGATTGTGACGGTTTTAGTACGGGAGTCGCATGTTTTTCTAACTTATCTTCAGTATTTGAATAACAATGGCAATGCCGCGCCTGAATGGTTGGTTCGCGTACCACTTATTGGCACTGAATTGCAACGATTATGGGTCACAGAGCTTACTCATCCTGGTGATTTAAGAGAATTATTTTCAAAATTGCATTTGTCCTTAATGCATACCAGCCTGGTTGCTAAACAAATTGGTGTTATATTTGCCCATACGAGTATACAAATCGGTTTTACATTCTTAAGCTTATTCTTTTTTTATCGAGATGGGGGACAGCTATTTCGACAAGTCCAACGTGTCGGACAGAATTGTCTTGGTGGGCGCTGGGGGCGTTACGCCAACCAATTGCCGGGCGCGCTTCGGGCAACAGTTAATGGTACCATCTTGGTTGGTCTTGGCGTAGGTGTTCTCATGGGGCTTTGCTATCATTTCTTAAATATTCCAGCGCCTACTTTGCTTGGATTTGTCACGGCCATTTGCGCCATGATCCCTTTTGCAGTACCCTTTGTTTTTGGTTTAATTGCCCTAAGTCTTGTTGCGCAAGGCCTATTATTTGCAGCAGCTGTAGTTGTTATTTGGGGCACGATTGTCATGTTTGTTGCCGATCATTTCGTGAAACCAGTATTAATTGGCGGTGCGATTCAATTGCCGTTTCTTGCGGTGTTATTTGGAATTTTAGGTGGCGTTGAAACCATGGGGGTATTGGGCTTATTCATTGGTCCAATTGTCATGGTATTGTTTATCACTTTATGGCAAGAATCTCAGGAGGATGTCGATGCAGGATTGGCCGACGAAAGCTAAAGATATCAAGCTAGCAAGACAAATGATAGAAAGGTATGCTCAAAAGCAGCCTATGCTCGGCTTTTTTGAGTTATTATTAACGCCTGGTCGTAAGTCTTTTGATCTTCAATTATCGCCATGGATTATCGCGCTTACGCTGCAATTTCAAGATATCTACGGACCAGACCAAGGTCAACAAGTGGCAAGAAAAGTGTTTAGTCTGTGCATCCGCCAAGGACATACCTTGCATTAATCCAGTTTTAATTATTCTTCTAGATTCAAAACAATAACGCATGCTGAAAAGGTATTTAAACCTGTCTATGCGTAAAATCATCTTCCCCCATTTTTAAAATTCTGCCAAGAAAGAAAAAAAATGAGCTGAATGCTTGACGAAGACAGAAAATTCTTTCTATAGTGTAATAAAGTGGTATAAAATAGAAAAAAGTGGGAGATGGTGGGAAATGTTTAGGGGCATTAATGCAATCACAATCGATACCAAGGGGCGCATGGCCGTTCCGGCGCGTTATCGTGATTCATTAAGTTCTAATTTAGTGTTAACCATTGATACTGAAGAACGTTGCCTACTGTTATATCTCGAAGATGAATGGCGAAATATTGAAGCCAGCTTACAAAAACTGCCAAGTTTTAACCCTGCTGCACGTCGTATTCAACGTTTATTGATTGGACATGCAACAGATTTGGCTTTGGATGGCCAAGGACGTATTTTATTGCCCCAAGAACTACGTCAATATGCTGCCATTCAAAAGCAGGCAGTTTTAATTGGTCAAGGTAATAAATTTGAAATTTGGGATGATGCGCTTTGGCATGAAAAACGAGAGCTTTGGTTAAGTGATGACACTAAGCTTCAAGAACAATTGCCAGATGAAATGAAAACTTTTTCACTTTAATAGCTGTAAACAAGGGTAGAAATAATGAATGCACATTATTCAGTAATGTTATCGGAAGTTTTATTAGGCCTCAATATGAGACCCGATGGCATTTATGTGGATGCCACCTTTGGCCGGGGAGGGCATAGTCGAGCAATACTTTCTGCCTTAGGCTCTCATGGTTCTCTATATGCACTCGATCAGGATTTAACGGCAGTTGAATATGCGAAAGAGCATTTCAATGATCCCCGTTTTCATATTGCACATGTTAATTTTGCTGATCTTAAAACCTGTCTAGAGTCATTTGGTATTTATGGCAAAGTCAGTGGCATTTTAATGGATTTAGGCGTTTCGTCCCCGCAGCTTGATGATGCTGGTCGTGGCTTTAGTTTTATGCGCCAAGGGCCTTTAGATATGCGCATGAATACGACCCTTGGCATGACCGCTGCAGATTATGTCAATAGAAGCAGTGCTGAAGAGATGGAAAAGATTTTTTTTGAGTTTGGTGAAGAACGATTTTCCAGAAGAATTGCTTCTGCAATTGTTGCAGCACGCGCGACAAAACCCTTTGAAACCACTCAAGAATTAGTGGATGTCATCGCCGGAGCACAACCTCGAAGAGATCCCAATAAGCATCCTGCCACTCGAGTTTTCCAAGCCTTAAGAATAGAGGTGAATCAGGAGCTAGAAGTGTTAAAGCAGGCTTTAAAAGATGCAGAAAATGCCTTAGAACAACATGGGCGACTTGCGGTGATTAGTTTTCATTCTTTAGAAGATAGGATTGTAAAACGATTTTTAGAAAAATCGGAAAAGGGACCGGAATTACCTCCGCATTTACCGATACCAGCTCATTTACAGTATCAAAGTAAATTAAAACGAATAGGTCGAGCAATCAAACCAGGTGAACGTGAATTGGCAGAAAATCCACGTTCTAGAAGTGCCATACTCAGAATAGGAGAGAAAATATCATGAACGCTGCAGCAAAAGCATTACATGAAAGCAATCTATTTCATGGGCATATCAGTCAGATCCGGTTTTCATTTGTACAGTGCTTGCAAATGATATTGATTATATCGGTTTTAGTGAGTTCAATTGTTGTGGTGTATTGCACCAACCAATATCGTATGAATTTAAGTCAGTTGGAACATGCCAAACAAGAGGCGAGTTCACTTGAGTTACAATGGGGACAATTGTTGCTTGAACAAGCATCGATATCAGCGCCTTCACGTGTTCAAGAAAGTGCAGAAGAGGTTTTACATATGGTAACACCGAATCGTCAACAATCAGTCGTTTATCAAATGTGAACTTATGAAGCTTGTAGAACATCGTATACGACTAATGGTGTTGGTCGTATTTTTTTGCATATTTACGCTGGTATTGTTAGGAAGATTATATTCCTTAACTGTGCTTGACAGAGTTTTTTTACAACATCAAGGTGATGCAAGAAGCTTAAGAGTAATGACTGTTCCTTCCTTTCGGGGGATGATTGTTGACGTCAAAGGTGAACCACTTGCTGTGAGCACCCCGGTTCAATCGATTTGGATCAACCCTAAAAATTTCGTTGCCAAAAATACGCAAAAAAAATCTTTATGTCATTTATTAGAAATTGATCCTCAACTATTTGAAGCAAAATTGGCAAAATATAAGGCAAAGGAATTTCTCTACTTAAAGCGCCAAGTCACGCCACCTGTTGCTGATGAAATTATGGCCTTAAAAATACAAGGCCTGTATGCCCAACAAGAATTTAAGCGTTATTATCCAGAGGTTGAGAGTATGGCGCAAATTCTAGGGTTTACCAATATTGATGATCATGGTATTGAAGGCTTGGAACTTGCCTATGACAATTGGTTAAGTGGCTCGCCAGGAAAAAAACGGGTAATAAAAGACCGTATGGGGCGTGTGATAGAAGAGCTTAATATCTTACAAGAAACAAAACCTGGGCAAGGATTACAACTTAGTATTGATCGGCGAATACAATTTTTTGCCTATAATGAGTTGCTTAAGACATTAGAAAAGTTTCATGCGAGAGCCGGAGCTGTTGTGGTTTTAGATGCCCAAAATGGCGAAGTTTTAGCAATTGCCAATGCGCCTTCGTTTAACCCGAATATCCGGGAACAATATCCTTATAGTCGTTATCGCAATCGTGCCATTACAGATGCTTTTGAACCTGGTTCAGTGATGAAACCCTTTGCCATTGCTAGCGCACTAGAAAGCGGGCATTTTACACCAACAAGTATTATTGACACCCGTCCGAGCACCATGGTTATCCAAGGGCATTTAATTCGCGATGTGCATAATTATGGGGTCTTAGATGTGACTGGCGTCTTGAGAAATTCCAGTAACGTAGGGGTCAGTAAAATGGTCTTGACGAGCCCCCCAGAGCAATTGATTGATATACTTAAGCGCAGTGGCATTGGTGAACGAACAGAAACAAGTTATCCCGGTGAAACTGAAGGGGCGATTGTTGCTCCAAAACAGGCCAATCCTTTTGTATTGGCAACCTTGAGTTTTGGGTATGGCTTATCAGCAAGTGCATTACAAGTTGCCAAAGCTTATTCTGTCTTCGCGAATCATGGTCAATTGATGCCAGTGAGTTTATTACACAATAATGAAGCCTCTGCTAGTACTCAAGTGATGAAGCCAGAAACAGCAGATGCCTTGTTAACCATGTTAGAGGCAACAGTTGTTGATGGCACAGGAAAAGCAGCCATGGTTCCAGGCTATCGGGTGGCAGGTAAAACAGGAACGGCATTGATTGCAGGCAAAGGTGGATATGCCGATAAAAAATATATTTCAAGTTTTGTGGGTATTGCGCCAGTGTCTAATCCGCGATTGATTGTTGCTGTTTTTATTCATGAACCAGATTTTCATCGAGGTTATTATGGCGCTGCAGTGGCAGCACCCTTATTTCAAAAAGTATTGGATATGTCTTTAAGGCTATTGAATGTTCCAAGTGATCAACATACGATGGCTAAACATGACGAACATCAATCGATGCCTGATGTTCAAGAGGAGCTTTGATGGACATCGCTAAACTATTACATGGGTTTGTCGAAAATACAGAAAAATTTGCCAAAGTTAACGTCACCGGTATTGCAGTAGATAGTCGTCAGGTGAAACCTGGCTTTTTATTTTTTGCACTTAAAGGGCATCAAGCTGATGGTGAAAGATACATCCGTCAAGCCATTCAAAATGGTGCAAGTGTTATCTTGAGCGAACAGCCGCTAAAATTAAATAAAATCTTACAAATTGATGTGCCTGATTTAGCTGCACATGTCGGTAAGATTGCCAGTCGTTTTTATGGTGATCCTAGTCATAAGTTGATGATAACTGCTGTAACTGGCACCAATGGAAAAACAACCATAGCCTACCTTTTAAGTCAGGCTCATGCCGCTTTAGGTAAACAATCTGCCTATATTGGCACACTCGGTGCGGGCATTATTGGGGCCCTAAGCGATACCGGCATGACAACGCCTGGGCCAATTGAATTACAAGAATTTTGTCACCATTTTGTGTTGGAAGGGATGGATGATTTGGTGATGGAGGCATCTTCTCACGCTTTGCATCAACATCGTACTGCAGGACTTCAGGTTAAATATGCCATCTATACGAATTTAAGCCACGATCATCTGGATTATCATCCAAGCCTTGAACATTATGCAGAAAGTAAAGCAAGGCTTTTTCAAATGCCAGATTTAGCAGCCATTATTATTAATAGGGATGATCCTTATCATGGGCTGATGCTAAAGCATGTTAATCCTAAGGTGAGAATTTATGGATATGGCATCAATACGCAAGCAGATGTTCAGGTTAAGGACACACGTTGGACTTTAGAAGGTATGTATGTTCAATTGAGTTCTCCATGGGGCGATGTCGCACTTGAATTGGGCCTACTGGGCCAATTTAATGTTTATAATGCCCTTGCTGTATTTGCTTGTTTAATGGCAGAGGGCTATGAATTACAACAGGTTCTAGAGGTGATGAAGTTGTTGAAACCTGCACCAGGGCGCATGGAAGTTTGTGCAAAAAAGCCCTTAGTTATTGTTGATTATGCACATACCCCAGATGCCTTAGAAAATGCACTTCAAACCTTAAAAAAATTTAAAACAGATACCAATGCAGGGGATTTATGGGTAGTCTTTGGTTGTGGGGGTGATAGAGATCCTTTCAAACGTCCAGTGATGGGTAAAATTGCGAAGGATCTGGCTGATTTTGTGATAGTCACCAGTGATAATCCAAGGCATGAAGACCCCGCAGAGATTATGAATCAAATTACGCAAGGCATGTCACTAAGTGGACACTTGATGCAAATTGAAGACAGGAAATTGGCTATCTTGACAGCACTTGAACAGGCTAAAGCCGAGGATATTGTGTTAATTGCAGGAAAAGGGCATGAAGATTATCAAGTCATTGGGGATAAAAAAATATTTTTTTCAGATCAAGAGGTTGTTAAAGTTTTTTTAAACAATTGTCATTTTAAGGAGTAGTCGCTATGTTTGTTGTCTTGCTTCATTATGAAAAGAATTTAAAGACAGTTGATGCGCATTTACAAGCCCATCGTGATCATTTAGAACTGGGATATCAAAAAAATTACCTCTTGGCATCAGGACCACAAAACCCAAGAACTGGTGGCATCATTTTGTCGCAGTTGAAGGAGGAATTCATACTAGATGCATTTCTAAGAGAAGATCCATTTGTCAAAATGGGTATTGCCAGTTATCAAATTATTGAGTTTACGCCTGTAAAATATCATCAGGCGATCAAAGCATTAGTTTGATTGGCAATCCTGTTTAAGCACCGTGATCCTATCATCAAATACAAAACATTCACCTTCCCATAAGGAGTTTTCTTCAGGCATGTTTTGCAGGTAGGTAATGATGCCACCATCAAGCTGATAGACTTCATTAAAGCCAAGGTTTTTTAAGTATTGAGTTGATTTTTCACAACGAACGCCACCGGTACAAAACATTGCAATTGGTTTATCCTTATGTGCCATTAATTCTCGTTCAACATAGGCTGGAAAATCTCTAAAACAATCTGTTTGGGGATTAATTGCATGTTTAAAGCTACCTAATTCAAACTCATACGCATTACGTGTATCAATCACTAAGGTATCAGGATTAGCAATGATCTCATTCCAAGTGTTGCCATTGACATGGGTTTCATCGTGCTGATTTGCTTTAACCCCAGGGATGCCCATGGTGACAATTTCTTGACGAATTTTGACCTTCATTCTGCCAAATGCCTGGCTATCAGAATAGGTAACAGTATGACGCATACCCGTCCAGCGTTCATCTTTGGTAAATGCAGACCAAAATGCAGCAATATTTTCGGGTTGGGCACAAACAGTGCCATTCAGACCTTCATGAGCCAAAATTATAGTGCCATAGACACGGTATTTTTTCATTAAACAGAGAAAATGAGGTTTTAACTCCTCATAGTCTTTAAGCTCAACAAATTTGTAAAAAGCGTAGAGATTAAAATTAGACATAATGGAATGAATACTAAAAGCGTTATTTTGGTACCGAGGGTGGGACTCGAACCCACACGGTATCACTACCACCGGATTTTGAATCCGGCGCGTCTACCAATTCCACCACCCCGGCAAGATGAATCGCTATTATAACAAACATTTGAAATGCTACAAGCAAAATTTAATGATTGCTGTGATTTATTCTTATGGTAATTTGATGTTCATAATTTGCAATTGAGGTATCAAAACATCAAGATTGTGGTCTAATGTAGATGCGACGCTATCAACGACTAGTGGGAGTTCACCGCTCCCATAACCTGCTATTTTTTGATCGACCGCGCAATTAAAGATTCAATTTGATGGGATTATGTTATAATTTCGATTTTATATTTGTAAGGATTTACTTATGCAGCAATCTTCTGAAAATTCTACTTCAGAGCTTGAAAGCTTCGACGATCTTGATGTTACCTCAGACATTTCTTTGGCGCTAGCTATTTTACAGGGGGTTGATATTTTAAATCAAGTGAACAGGGAAGCACTCATTGCTCACGCTAATCCATTCGAGTTAGCGAAGGTGTTTTCTATGTTACAGCAAGCTGGCATTTTCTTAAGCCAAGAAACTATCGATACAGTCTTCGCTCATCCTAATCCTGATGATTTGGACGACTCGCTAGCTATTTTACAGCACGCTCATATTTTAACCCAGGCAAATTTTGATACGCTTATCCTCCATGATAACCCTTATTTTTTGGCTTTAGCATTGTCTAGCTTACAGCGTGACGGAATTCTAAGCCAAGAAAATAGAGATGCAGTCATCGACCATCCTAATCCTGACGACATGGCTCGAGCGCTTTCTGATTTACATCGCGCCCAGAATTTAATTTCAGAAAATCCAAGCCATGTCTTTGTAGGCAGCAATGCTGATGATTTGGATTGGTATTCTCCTGGTATTTCTTTAGAGCTTCCTTGGGCTTTAACCCAAGCAAATTTTGATGCGGTCATTGCTGATGCTCATCTGGGCCACTTTGCCGGTGTTCAGGGCGAGGATTTAGCCGGGCTTGCACGAAACCGTGAATCCTCGATGGTGGATTTGAATGAAGCTCAAAGGGCTCGTTTAGAGCAAACGAGTAAACGTTATGGGCCCCTAGTTGCTGAAGCTGGTGGCGCAGTCAGGGTAATGGATGAATTGAGAAGAGAGATTCAGGCTCGTTATGATGCTGATGCTGCATCTATCAAGCGTGCTAATGGCTCTTCTGCGCAGTTGCCATGCGCATGGGATGCTTTTGAAGCGCTTTCTTTAAGTGCTGC
>RGPR01000081.1 GCA_010030245.1 Gammaproteobacteria bacterium | reverse complement strand
GTCCAAATTTTTCTCTATAGCAGCTGATTATTTCATCAGAGGTGGATTTTATTGCAGGTAAAGACCAATCAACGATTTTATTTTTTGCTTGCTGAAAATGAGGCTGTTGGTGCAGCCAGATTACAAAAGAATGTTTATTCATCATCATTAAGGCATTTTCATCTGGAGTTTGAGATATTTCAGAAGAGAATCTTTCTGGGAAAAGACCAAGCGAGCGCTCTTGCATTATATAATCACGGGCATTGGCCATTTGTTCATCGAATGTTGCTTGTGCATCAAGGATATTTTTCTTTATTTTAGTTGCGGTCATGTTGGTTCCCATTAGGCAATTGATTTAGAACTGCCCGCTCACGTTCTAGTTCACGGCGTAGCTCTTCTTCAGTTGGTAAGTAATGTAAATACTTTGATGCAAAAAGCTGTTTGCTATCCTTAAGCACAGAATATTTGGCAATGGTTTCATTTTTTTCAGAACAAAGAATTAAACCGATGGTTGGATTATCATCTGCACCTTTACGATGTTCATCATAAATTCTGACATATGTATCCAGTTGACCTACGTCTTGATGGGTTAATTTTCCCATTTTTAAATCGATTAACAAAAAGCATTTGAGTTTGAAGTTGTAAAAAACCAGATCAATATAAAAATCTTGATCTTCTGTTGCAATGCGTTGTTGACGCTCAACAAATGCAAATCCTTTTCCAAGTTCTAACAAAAATTGTTGCAGGTTGTTGATAAGATTTTGTTCAAGCTCAGTCTCAACAACTGGTTGGTAAGGAACATTGATAAAATCTAGAATATATGGGTCACGCAGGTAATTTTTGGCATCAATTTGTAGAGATTTTGTATGAGTATCAGCTTCTTCAATGACAGGCGTTTTATCTTTGCTCATGAGCAAACGCTCATAATATAGTTTATCTATTTGCCTATCTAATGCTCTGACGCTCCACCCGTTATCGATTGCTTCTTGGGTATACCACTCACGTGCTTTGGAATCTTGAACTCTTAATAAGATGCGATAATGAGTCCAAGTTAATTTGGTACTCACTGAGTGCCAAATTGGATATTGCAGATAAAATGCTCGCATATTCAATAAGTTTCTTGCTGTGAAGCCCTTACCAAATTCTTTGCGCAGATCCTCGGCCAATGCTTTAATCTGAGATTGGCCGTAAGCCGCTCTTTTTTCGCCTTGTTGTTCATCTTCAACAATTAATCGACCCACTTCCCAATAGGTTTTTACCATGACGTTGTTAACGGTTCTAATGAGTTGGTCACGAGACTCGTTCAATAGTTGACGAATTGATGCTAATAAATCGGGTGAGGTGGACAAACTCATGATAAAAACTCCTTTTCTTTGGGTTGGATTGTAATAATTTCAGCAGAAGGGCATATCCCTATGTTTTTTAAAATAAAGTCTGTAATCAGCTGCATAGGCTTTCTAAGCCGCTCAACATCAGCGATGATATAGCCTGCTGTTACATCATTGGTCATTTTATGATTTAGCAGTCGTTTGAGCGCGTATGCTGGAATATCTAAACTTTCTGCGATGGTAATAAAAGTTCTTCTTAAATCGTGAACGGTAAATTGAATTTGGGTTTGTTCAATGACTTTTGCCATTTGCTTCCTTGGTTCAATGAGATGACCAGCTGCACCAGTACCAGGAAATACATAATCAGAGGTTTGATTAGATTGTCGAGAATTGAGTAAATCGTAAAGAAAATCAGATAGGGGAAGGGTGTGAGACTCATGATTTTTGGTTTCAATTACGGTTAATGTTTTTGCTTTAAAATCCACTTGCGTCCATTTTAAAGTAGCTGCCTCCTGGCGACGAAGGCCTGTAAATAGGATGAGTAAAAGATAATCAATTAAAGTTTGATTGGAGAGGGACTTTAATGCCACATACCAAGGTTTAAGTTCGTGGGCTTTGATAAAAGTTTGTCGACGTTCAACACGGTACCATGCCCTTGTTTGCGAAAGTCTTTTGACAGGGTTTTCAATAATGAGAGATTTACCTTCAGCATCTTCATATTGTCCTGCAGCAAAGTTAAAAAGAGCTCTCAGTATTCGCATGGCTAAATTGGCATAGGCTTCCCCATGGGCTTCGCCAAGTTTTTGATGGTGTTTGCTAATTTGGTCTTTAGTGATGCTTAGAAGAGGTTTATTTATCCATTTGGTAAATGCCTTATTAAGGATTTGCTTATAGTTCACAAGCGTGGATGCTTTTAATGATTTTCTAGTGCGTAGATAGTCATTAAAAACCTCTTCTAAAGTGACAAGTTTTACTTTACTAGAGCGTTTTTCAGCAATGGGATCAGTTCCGGTTGCAATTTGACCAATGATTTTCTGAGCTTCTTTACGAGCAAGCTCAGTAGTTAGGGCACCAAATTTTCCAAGTGTGATACGACGCACTTTATGACCAATATTTTTTTCCACAACAAAACTTTTGGTACCTGATGCCGTGATACGTAAAGATTTGGTCTTTATCCGTTGGGGGTAGGGCTTTATCAACAAAGCTTTTGGTTATTTTTATTTTATTATTCATCTAAATCCTTTTTCTACATGTAGAATCAATGTAGAAAGATTGTATCGAAAGCTATCGAAAAATTTAGAATAGATTATAAGGTTTTTATGAGCCTTAGTATAGGTTGCGGAGGGTTTTTAAGTGAAATCTAGAATTGAATAGAAGTGCTTGTTTTTTGATTCGTAATCAATAGGTCCGCGGTTCGATTCCGTGCAACGGCAGCAATTAAATCAAAAAGTTACTCTTAATTCTTTGTAATTATTCAGCATAATTGAAGCAGGTACTTTCAATTATACTTGGCATAACAACGTTAACACCTAGTCATTCGAACAATATTTTTAAAGCCTGGGATGGGTCATACCATTTTTTGGAGCGGTTAAGAGATAACTTCGTACCGGCAATGAGCTTAGTTGCCGACTCCTCATTGACAAGCTATGCGCCTTCGGGTCAATATAAGCCAAAAATTGCTTGGTCCTGAGTAATTAGGCCCTTTATAATCGACGTATAATATTTCTAAATTGACTATACGTCGCGATTATTAATTGAGCTGGCATAAACCATTTTCTAAGCAATTCAATCCAGGGCTATTTCCGAAAACTTGTTTTTTTTCTTTGATCAATTCGTGCTTGAGGTTTTCGTTTCAAAGCATTAGGGTTATTGCTGTTAGGTAAAAAATGACTTGGATAAAACCCTTCAATTTCTTCACGTAGGATGGTTTTTTTCAATAATGTTTCGATGGCTTTAAGATTTGGGAATTCATCTGCGCAGACCAATGATATGGCGTGCCCTTTGCGGCCAGCACGACCGGTCCTACCAATACGATGAATGTAATCTTCTGCAGCTTGGGGTAGTTCATAGTTGATGACTAAATCAAGTCCTTGAATATCAATACCACGAGAGGCAATATCGGTAGCGATTAAAAAAGGAATTTTGCCTGCCTTGAAAGAATCAAGAGCTTTTATCCGTTGTCCTTGTGTTTTATCACCATGAATCGCCATTGATTCTATGCCTTGAATATGAAGATTTTTCACTAATTTATTAGCGGCATGTTTTGTTTTGGTGAAAATTAATGCATGGGTACATTTTTTATCATGGAGTAATTGACATAAAAGCTCGGTTTTCTTGGCTTTATCAACAGGATGAAGTTTATGAACAACTGTTTGTGCCGATTGATTCACGGTGTTTGTTTGAATTTCATCAGGAGATTGCATCAATTGGTGACTTAATTTTCGGATTTCATCTGACATCGTTGCTGAAAATAGCATGGTCTGTCGATTGGCTGGAAGCTGTTTAATGATACGTCGAATATCTTGGATAAAACCCATGTCTAACATGCGATCGGCTTCATCAAGGACTAATGTTTGAACGGTGTTAAATTTTATGGCATTTTGTTGAGCCAGATCAATCAAGCGACCAGGTGTTGCAATTAATACTTCTGTTCCTGAACGAAGTTTCATCATTTGAGGATTGATTTTTACACCACCATAAACACATTGAACTCGAATGGGTAAATGTGTTGTATAGGTTTTAAAATGGTTGAAAATTTGAATCGCAAGCTCGCGTGTGGGAGCTAAAATAAGCGCTTTACAAGTATTGGCAGAGGCTCTAGGCGAATCAGCAAGTTGATGTAAAATCGGCAATCCGAAAGCTGCAGTTTTCCCTGTGCCTGTTTGTGCAAGACCAATTATGTCCTTTCTGTGAAGGGCTAAAGGAATGGTTTTAGCTTGAATTGGAGTGGGTTCAGAAAAGTTGATTTCATCAAGCATTTGTAATAATGAAGGATGAAGGCCAAGCTTAGAAAAAGACATAAAAAAACCAAATGTTAGCGAAAATTTTGTTCATTATACGCTAAAATATTGAATTAGGCAGGTTTATTTTTGTTTGACTTGTTTTTTCTTAATCTTCTTACGTAATATGAAAAAATACATACTCGTTGCAGTTATAGCCATGACAGTTAATACAATCGGATAAGTAATGGAATACTTGATTTCTGGCATGATGAGATTCATCCCATAAAAACTAGAGATAAACGATAAAGGAATAAAAATGGTTGCAAAACGCGTGATGGTATTAATGGATTGGTTAGAGTAATTGCTAATGCTTGATAAATAGATATCATACATATTGGAAATCATCATTTGATAAAAATCAAGGGACTGAAGGGTCCGACTGCTTTGTTCATATAGATTCATAAAGTAGATTTGATGTTCTTTATGAATATAAGAAATATCACCTTGATAAAAGATTTCTGCGATATCACAATAGGAAGGTATCACTTTACGTAAAAATAAAATTTTACGTTTGAGTAAATAAATGTCTTGTAATTGTACTTTAATTGGAGATTCTATCAGAAGATCTTCGAGTGCTTCTAAAGATTCTGTAATATTATCAATGACCGTATAAAAACCATTCATCATTTGTTCGATGATTAAATAAGCTATAAAATCAATTTTAGGATGATTACTTTTACTGAGAGAGTCTGATAGCAATTGATAATTGAGTTTTTGGAGGCTATCTGGCACGGAAGTATTAAACGTTATCAAAAATCTTTCGGATAAGATCATGTTAAGTTTTAGGGTTTGTAAGTTGATGCGATTGTTTTCATTGTATTGCATAAGGCCTAATACACAAAATACTTGATGGTCAAAAATTTCAATTTTAGCCCGTTGATTGGGATTAAACAGGTCTTCTAAAATTAGATGATGGATATGTAATTCCTTAAATACATCTGCAATATCAACTTTGGTAACAAGCTTTGGTATTTCAATCCAAAAATATTGATTAGAGGCAATTAAATCCTTCAGTGCTTCTATATTGAAATCAGGAAGGGTATTAAACGATTTATTATCTAATACATGGGCTTGAATTTTTTTAAGCATGTTTAGGTCCTTCTAATAAATATAATTAAATAATCTAACACATTATTTGATAAATTGTCTTTGATGAAGGTCAAAGCTTTGCTAATCTAAAAAATCATCAATAATCAATTGCGGCGGAGTTTACTGCCTTTTAGTTGCGAGGAATAGAATGCGCAAACATGCTCTAATGTTTTTATTATTTGGTTTTTCTATGGCTAATGCACTAGCTACTAAAATGTTTGATTTGACACATACCTTTGATGAAAAAACGATATATTGGCCGACAGAAAAAGGGTTTAAGCGCCAAACTATTTTTTTTGGTAAAACAACTAAAGATTATTTTTACTCAGCATATAAATTTTGTGCGCCAGAGCATGGTGGTACCCACATTGATGCACCTATACACTTTGCTGAAAACGGGATAAGCGTTGATCAAATTCCTATCCAAGCATTGATGGGAAATGCTGTGGTCATTGATGTATCTGGTCAAGTCAAAGAAAATGCTAATTATCTAATCAGCCAACAAGATATTGAGCGGTTTGAACAACAATATCGTACCTTAGGGGTTAAAGATATCGTGCTTTTTAGGACAGATTGGAGTAAGTTCTGGGATAATAAGAAAAAATATCTAGGTAGTGATATTTTAGGAGATGTGCAACATTTACATTTTCCTGGTCTTTCAAAGGAGGCAGCACAATATCTTATTTATCGTCAAGTCAAGGGATTAGGTATTGATAGCCCTAGCATGGATGCCGGTCAATCGAAAGATTTTCCTGTTCATCGTCTTATATTGGGTGCGAATAAATATGGTCTAGAAAACCTGACGAATTTAGCACAAATTCCCCCAATTGGCGCACAATTGATTATTGCACCGATGAAGATTAAGGGGGGGAGCGGGGCGCCTACACGCGTATTTGCCATATATTGAGCACTGTACAATACATGTCATACCTTATATTCTAGCATTTTAGTTTTAAAAATATATTTATGCGTCTCAATTCATCTTATCAGCAAACATTTATTTTTCTATGTGCCATTATTCTTGGGGCCATCGTTGGGGGATTATCTAAAACTGATTGGGTTTTATATTTTAAACCGATTGCTCAAATATTTTTGAATTTTTTAATTTGTGTGATGCTGCCGTTTGTATTTTTCAGTGTGAGTCATGCCGTTTCTAAAATGCAAAAAGATGGGGAATTTGCTCGATTATTTGGCTTTTCGCTCATGATTTTTGTGTTACTAGGCATTGGTTTAAGTATATTGTCGATGACCATTGTGAGTATATTTCCAATCCATACCACACTGGCGCTCAAAGGTACAACAACTGTTGCTTTCTCTTTATCAGGTTTTTTAGATAAATGTGTCGATATGTTTAGCGTGGATAATTTTTACGCCCTCTGGTCAAGCCAGCATTTACTGGCCTTGATGCTATTTGCTATTTTATTTGGTATATCTGCATCAAGAGTAAAAAATCAACATCAAGTTACAGCTTTTCTAGCCCACGGCGAGCATTTATTCAAGGGCATGTTCGATCTTATCATGTATTTTGCACCCCTGGCTTTTTTTATTTATTTTGCAAACATTTCCCATGAGATTGGTGCAAATTTATTCTCAGCTTATTTTTGGGTTGGTGTGAGTTACTACTTAACGGCAACGCTATATGTCTTCTTCGGTTTTACTGTGATGATCATCATTGTTCGTGGGCATCATGATTTACAAGTATTTTGGCAAAATATAAGCATACCTGCAATGATGGCTTTAGGAACGTGTAGTAGTGTGGCTTGTATTCCTGCAAACATTCAAGCCTTAAAGAAAATGGGCTGTCAAACATCGATTGCAGAATCGATTTTACCCCTAGCGACCTTGATACATAAGCAAGGCTCTATCATTGGAGGGGTTTTTAAAATTGCCTTTTTATTCACGGTTTTTCATCTCGATTTTAATGGTTTAACGACTCTTGCTCTTGCCATCTTTATTTCAATGATGGTTGGTACGGTTATGGGCGCTATACCTGGCGGGGGGATGCTTGGTGAGCTTTTAATTCTGTCTGTCTATGGCTTTCCTAAAGAAGCATTAATACTGGTAGCAGCGATTAGTATGATTATTGACCCTATAGCAACCTTATTGAATGTGACAGGAAATACCATGGCATGTTTGATCATCGATGCTTATTTTAAAACTCAAAATAATACACATTCCTCTTAATCAAACCTTAAGTTAATTTTTGTATAATAAATTAATGACCGTATTTAATTCATATAGTCTTGGATACGTTAAATCTATTTCTATGGAGTAACGAGTATGCAACAGATTCATTTTTTGGTTACAGATTTTGATGGGACATATACAAATACTCATGATGTAGTTAGTGAACCCAGCGCTAAATCAAGTGATTCACCCTTCATTAAAGAGCTGATTCAAGGTAGGCATGGATATAAGTTTGCCGGTGTATTTGGTTGCACGCATCGAAACACAGATGGATTTTATGGTTTTATGCAGACGAGTTCTTGGGGAGTATCGGCGCCAGCAGCGGTACTTATAAACCAAAAAATAGCGGCTATACAACAGCGGCTTGCTGATCATTGTTGTGCAAATGGGGTAGCATATTACGGTACTTCGACTGAGTATGATGCTTCAGGTATCTTTACTGGAGCTGAATTGGTTATAGCAGCTGAAGAGACAAGTAACAACGATAAAGACCTTCATCATCATCGAAAATTAAGGCAAAATGAAAAAAACGAACAACTACGGCAAATCATCGATTATATAAGTTCCCTTGATTCATATGATAGGGAAAAGCAAGTCATTATCCATTTTTATGATGATAAAGATCCAATTCACGATGCAGTAAGACAAGAAGCAGAGCGCTTAAAGCTATCCATGCCAGAAAATATGACATTGAAATCATATCTTTATCGTTACACAACGATCGGCAACACACCAGCCCCCATTGAAAGAAATAATTTCAAAGGTGCAGTAGCGCTTGTAGATGATGCTGCAATTGCAAGAGCGATGGCAATGAAAGAATCAGGAAGAATTATTGGTAGTAGGGATGTGGCAGCAGAACAACAACAACGGCATCACATGACTAGCATGTTTTCTGCTCCTGAGGCTGGAGATACTATTCCTCCGCTAGGCTCAGAGAATGGGCCAAGTTGCGCTGTTATGTGACCTAGCTTGCTCAAATTGGTGGGGGATGCTTGGTGAGCTT
>RGPR01000009.1 GCA_010030245.1 Gammaproteobacteria bacterium | reverse complement strand
TTTTTATTTCAAGGCTTGCCCAATGCAGGCGTCGGGCTTGCTCGCTTGGAGTTTTTAATATCCAATACGATTGGGATTCATCCTAAAGCGTTACTAGATTTCGACAAGCTAGAGGATGAGCAGGTTAAATTACAAATCAAGTATAAAGTTGCCGCTTATGCTTCGCCACGTGAATATTATGTGGAGCGCTTGAAAGAGGGTGTCGCAACGATTGCAGCAGCTTTTTATCCAAAGCCTGTGATTGTGCGTTTATCTGACTTTAAATCGAATGAGTATGCCAATCTTTTAGGTGGTAGTACCTATGAGCCTGAAGAAGAAAACCCCATGCTGGGTTTTAGAGGCGCATCGCGCTATGTGTCGTCAGAATTTGCCGAATGTTTCCAAATGGAATGTGAGGCGATTTTACGTGTTCGTGAGGAAATGGGTTTAAACAATGTTGAAGTGATGATCCCATTTGTGCGCACCGTCAAAGAGGCCGCTGCGGTGATCGATGTTTTAGCAAAAAATGGACTGCAACGTGGTCAAAATGGTCTGCGAATCATTATGATGTGTGAATTGCCATCGAATGCCTTACTTGCTGATGAGTTTTTGGCATATTTTGATGGTTTCTCAATTGGTTCCAATGATTTGACGCAGCTGACCTTGGGGCTCGATAGAGATTCAGGTTTAATCGCTGCTCAGTTTGATGAACGTGACATGGCAGTCAAAACACTTTTAAAAATGGCCATCAAGGCATGTAAACGACAAGGCAAGTACATCGGTATTTGTGGGCAAGGGCCGTCTGATCATCCTGATTTTGCGTTGTGGTTATTGCAAGAGGGTATTGATAGCATGTCTTTAAATCCTGATTGTGTCATTGAAACAACTTTTTGGTTGGCTAAGCAAACAGAAACTTATGTTTAGGAGCAGCAGGTGAGATGGCGATATTTGGCGTGTTTAAGTTTAGGTTTAGGTTTGCCGCTGATTAGTTGGGGTCAATCGAATGTCCAGCATTTTGATCCGGTCTCCCCAATTATATTTTGGGTAACTTGTATTTATTGTTTGAGTATCGTTGGTCAATTTTTAGCAAAGAAATTCGCCCAGCCAGCAGTCTTGGGTGAGTTATTTATGGGTATCCTCTTCGCTAATGTTTGTTATTATTTCAAAGTTCCTGAGGTGATTATGCTGAGGGAGGGGGCTGAGATATTTCGAATATTTCCTGATATTCTAGCCGGAAAGGATATGTTGACAGCTGTCTCTCAGCATCTTCATAACGCAGTTGATGTGGATATCATTTTACATGCCTTATCCAGTCCTAAGGGCGATGAATTATTCAAAACGACCTATGTTCTCGATGTGTTTTCACGCTATGGTTTAATTTACTTACTATTTATGGTGGGTCTTGAAACCTCATGGAAGGAACTCACTGAGACAGGAAAGCCTTCTTTGATGGTGGCTACACTGGGTGTACTTGCCCCAATGATTTTGGGGTTTTTATCTTTATATCTGTTTTTCCCCCATTATTCTTTTCAAACCAATGTATTTGTTGCGGCAACCTTGACTGCCACAAGTGTTGGGATTACTGCACGAGTTTTAAAGGATTTGAAGAAAATCAGGACCAAAGAAGCGCGTATTATTCTTGGTGCGGCGATGATTGATGATATTTTAGGACTGTTGGTGCTCGCAGTTGTAAGAGCCGGAGTATCGGGGGTATTGTTTAAAAGAACTGGTTTTAGATGATGCTTATTTTGTCGATGCAGGTGAAAAAGTAAGTTCTTCAAACTCAATTCAACATTTACTGGGGCCCTTGCAATCGTTACTGTCACCGCTGTTCTTTTTTTTAATGGGGATGCAGGTGAAATTAGAAACATTTTTAAGCCCCCATTTATTGTATTTGGCTTTGGTTTTATCAATAGTTGCGATTATAGGGAAACTTTTAGGTGGCTTTGGAGCTGGTCGAAAAACCAATCGTTTGTTTGTTGGTATTGGGATGATGCCAAGAGGAGAGGTGGGTTTAATATTTGCATCGATGGGTAAAAGTTTGGGGGTGGTCTCTGAACAGATGTTTTCGGCAATCATTGTGATGGTCTTGATCACAACGATAATAGCCCCACCTTGGATGAAACACGCCATGCGCAAGCAAGCGCTTTTGGAGCAAGACAGATGAATATCCTTGACCAGGTTAAAGCAGCTTTAAATGAAGATATTCAATCAGGAGATATTACGGCAAGTTTGATTCCTCAAGATCAATGGGGACATGCTGAAATTATTGCAAGGCAAGCTGCAGTGGTGTGTGGGCAAGCTTGGGTTAATGAAGTATTTCGCCAAGTTGATGAGCGCATTACACTCAGTTGGCAGGTTGAAGAGGGTAGTGTGCAGGATAGTCCTAGGATATGGGCTAGCATTGAGGGCCCCCTTCGAGGGATACTTACTGCAGAGCGAACAGCGCTTAATTTTTTACAAACATTATCAGCAATTGCCAGCAAAACGAAATCCTATGTGGATATTATTGCCAACTTACCTTGCCAAATATTAGATACCCGAAAAACCATTCCAGGTCTGCGTATGGCTTCAAAATATGCCGTGCGTTGTGGCGGTGGCAGCAATCATCGCATGGGTTTATATGATGCTTTTTTAATCAAGGAAAATCATATCGAAGCACTGGGTTCAATTACCCTGGCTGTGGCTGCAGCGCGTGAGCTGGATGTCACTAAACCTATTATCGTAGAGGTCCAGAATTTAGAAGAATTTATGGAGGCTCAAGCTTTGCATGTGACCCGAATCATGTTGGATAATTTTGATGACAGCATGATCGAAGCGGTGATGTCTTTGCAAGAGACCTATCCTGCGGTGATTGAAGTCTCAGGTGGCATTGATGAGCAACGTTTGTTAACTTTGGCTCAATTGGGTGTTCATTTTATTTCGATTGGTGCACTTAGCAAATCCATCGCAGCAGTAGATTTAAGTCTCTTAGTGAAGGAAAGTGTTTAATGAACAAAACAAGCATCGTATTTACTGGAGGCGGAACAGCAGGGCATGTCACGCCAAATATTGCCCTGATTGAATCATATGCAGCAGATGAAATCAATCCTATTTATATTGGTTCAATTAATGGTATTGAAAAAGACTTGATTCAAGCCATTGGTATACCATTTTATTCAATTCATACGGGCAAATTTCGTCGTGAATTGACATGGAAACATGTCACCGAGCCTTTTAAATTACTGTATGGCATGTGGGAAGCTTATCGTTTACTTCGACAATTAAAACCTGATTTGGTATTTTCCAAAGGTGGCTTTGTGGCAGTGCCAGTCGTTTGGATGGCAAGGTTATGCAATATTCCAGTTGTTGCACATGAATCTGATATGACCCCAGGACTTGCTAATCGCCTATGCTTGCCTTTTGTGAAAAAGTTTTGTGCCAATTTTCCGCAATTATTGCAACATGTAAAAAATCCTGAAGCTGTGGTCGTCACAGGAACACCAATTCGCCAGGCGATGATTCAAGGTGATAAACAGAAAGGATTAGCACTATCTGGGTTAAATCATGACAAACCGATTATTCTGGTGATGGGTGGAAGCTCAGGTTCAATGATTATCAATCAGACGATATGCCAAGCATTACCGATACTTTTGAATGATTATCAGTTGATTCATATCACTGGCAAGGGACATTTGGATAAGAGCCTTGAAAGCATGGTCGGTTACTATCAACTTGAGTACGCAAACACTGAAATGGGGGATTTACTCGCTGCCAGTGATATGGTGATTTCACGTTCTGGTGCTAATGCTTTATACGAGCTGTTGACACTTGCTAAACCACATTTACTGATCCCGTTATCGAAAAAAGCAAGCCGGGGCGATCAAATAGCCAATGCAGCTTATTTTGAAAAACAAGGCGTTAGTTTGGTATTGGCGCAAGATGATTTAAATGTTTCACGTCTTATCGACAAAGTAAAAGAACTTGATGCCAATCATCTCGAACTGGTTAATAAAATCAAGGATTTAGGCTTTGAGTCTTCAACTAAACTTATCAAGCAGGTTATAGCCGACGTGATGGCTGCTGATCAAAAATTACCATAGCGGTTTGCCCACCAATATCAAGCCATTTGTTTTTTTCTTCGCGAACATTAGCTTGATTTAAAAAAAGCATAATTTATTTTTTTATGATATAATGGATTTTTTTTATTCATTATTAGTGATAATTATGCCTGCTATTAAACTAATTGAACCGGTTAACCGGGACGCTTTGGGTAGAGATATAACAGAATATTTTTCATATAGAGCGTCAATTAGAGATTATCAACAATTTTGGTTAAAAAAAACAGATAAAAGAGAAGATGATTTAAACCGTATTATGGACATTATTTCAAAAGATTTAATGGAGAAGGACTATTCAGAAGAGGGGAAAAGTGGCCAATATAATCTACGAAATAATGAAGGTGAAATAGCATATCATCCTAACCATGGAACATCTCATGGCTTACGGCAAAGAGAGTATCAGATTCAATATTTAGAATTGATTAAGCAACAAGGTTCAACTGAATTTCAAATAGCTGCACAACATTTAACTGAACAAGAACTTGAAATCATGAAGCTTTCTGCCTTTATGCATCGATTAGGTAGGACTAATGAGCGTGGATTTTTTGAAGACTCTCTTTATGGGCCAAGATCTCAGCAAATATTTACAGCAATTGCTTCTGATTTAGGTTTTGAGCAATCTTTAATCGAATTTGTAGCGGGAACAATGAGTAATTTTAGATCGGATGATGATTTAAAAAAACAAAATAGTCATGATTGTTCTGCTGATCCAGTATTCACCGCTTTTCAGGATTTACCGAAGGGATGTGCTCGTCAGAAAGCAATATTATTCGAACGATTGATAGAAATGGGTCACCAAACTGATTTAGTCCGCTGTTGGGTCCAACATCAATATGGGCCAGTACATGCGGCGATTAGCAAGCGTTTCGATGGAATATTAGAAGATGGCTGTGATCCTAGTCAGCTGACAGAAAAATTTCTACTAATGGCAACAGAACTTTGCAAGGGTTCGGGAGCTCCTATTCGTCTATTAAAAGAACATATTACGCCCAGGGACGACGCTATTACTATCTCATCAGCGTGCAATCTTTTAGATACAAAAAATAGATTACATGACTTAGCTCAGCAGTTTGCAGTCAACAGTGGTATTTTGCAGCACGTAGCGCAATTAGATGAGCCATCCAGAGACCAAGGCATGTTAAAAGATAAAGGAAAAAAACATATGCAATTATTTAGATGTGATTTTAAGCAAGGTAAAACATTTATTCCAGCAAACGAACAGGCAGTTTTCATTTTGAATGAAGTTCTTAGGCTTCATCAAGACCCATGGTATAGCTCAAAAAAAATTGGTATTACCTATTCGGCAAACCAATATCAAACACAGACAATTTTACAAAGATATCATTCTGGAGCATGGAAAACAGGGACCAACGGTAGCAATCAAGCTGCAGTTATTCAAGAGATTGAGCGTCTTCTTGGACAGCCTAGGTGGCAGGAACTTCAAAATGTATTTAGAATTGTGCCCTTCACCACGATGAAATATGTTAATAAAGGTGTTTTAGACAATTCTGGACAAATACGTGCCGCTGATGATGATGCAGTGACAACCTGTCTTCAAAATGCAGAACAATTTATGGCAGAAGGTAACCTATTATTGGGATGGACTCATCAAGATTCCCCAGAAAAAGTTGCAATTGGCGGTGGTGTCGCAGCAGATGTTCAACCATTAGCGCAGAAAGAAAGAATTGATGCGTGGCTTGAAAAGATGCAAGAAACTTATGGATGTGATCGTACACCCGCCCTTGCGTTACCATCTAAAGCAGTAGATGCAGGTTCTTACCATAAAATGAATAAGATTCAAAACTCATATTCGTATCAAATTGACAGCAAGGCTCAAGGCCGTTCGCATAAACCGTTTGGTTTCTTTCCATCGCTTGAAGTACGTTTTGAACAATTTCAAGGACTAGATGCCGGATACAAAGGCCTGTCAGGCGATGGCTTAAAATCAGAAATTTTAAATACTTTTCAAAATGAAATAAATCAATCTAATTCTATCGATACATTAAAGTCGATAAAACAAACATTAAGAGCTAGTGTAGAATTTACGGTACTAAATACTGGTCAGGATTTGTTTACAATTATATTTGGTCGACTATTTGGTTTTAAAACATCTTCAGTGATAGCTTTTGAAAAAATGTTGGATGACATGGAAGAACGCATATCTTATGCTTAAGATTGAGTGAGTTCACATCCTTATTTTTTAGTAACTATTGAGCATAATTGAAGCCGGTACTTTCAATTATGCTTGGCATAACAACGTTAACGCCAAGGGATTTAGAAGTACATCGGGTAATTGTTCCCTCGAACAATATTTTTAAAGCCTGGGATGGTGTCATACCATGTTTTTGAGCGGTTAAGAGATAAGTTCGCACCCGGCAAAAAATCTTGGCGCCGTCCAGAGATTTAAAAAAATCCTGATATTTTTTGTTGGACCTTAGTCATGCGAATGTTATTTTCACCCTGATTATTCGTGAAAGGCAGTTCCGCTGTCACCATAAACCTTAAAACATCATTTTAAAATCACGTAATCGTTCTAGTAAATTGTGCTCTTTGGTTTTTTTTGATCAGTGCAAATTTCAATTAATAATTTTTTTCCACTAACCAGTCCAAGGGTTAATTTTGCGTTTAATTGAGCATCATATTTTTTTACAGACCGTTTCGTTTGTTAAATTCCTCGTCGCAAATATCATGATTAAAATTATAGTTTTGTGCGAAAAAAATAGTTTTTTTGGTCCGATCTAAATTGCTATAACATGTCAAAGTTTCTGTAAATTCAGGAATGTCTAGAAAAGAAGGAAGCCATCCTTTAAACTTCATGCGTGTTTAGCGATATACATATCAATTTATCTTTTCGTATACTGTGCTGTACTATTTTTACCAATCCATCGGCTGATGAATGCTTCTTGACAAATCCCAACGTCTATTCCTAAAATCTGAAAAAAATAGTCTACGAAAAAGAAATTAAAAAATTATCTATAATCCTCAGTTTTTCTCATTATTTTTTATTACCGGGAATTGCTGTTCCCTAATCAAGTGTAGTGCACCATTATTTTCAAATTTTGTCCACATAAAACCATAAAGTGCATTGATATCCGAATTGTTTTTAGTCATAATTGCACGATAATGTTATCTGTCATTTGTTTGTCCAAAATAAAAAAATGCGACAGCAATGATTAGCTTAGGGGATAAAATCGCGATGTTTAGAAAATTGCGTGGTGTTTTTTCCAATGATTTATCGATTGATTTGGGAACAGCGAATACTTTAATCTATGTTCGTGACAAAGGTATTGTATTAAACGAACCATCAGTCGTTGCCCTTCGAAATGAAACGGGTCAAAAAAGAGTAGCGGCAGTAGGAATTGAAGCCAAACGAATGTTGGGCAGAACCCCAGGTAATATCACCGCTATTCGTCCTATGAAAGATGGTGTTATTGCAGATTTCTACGTCACCGAACGTATGCTTCAACATTTTATTCATAAAGTTCATGAGAATCGGTTTTTACGACCAAGTCCCCGAGTTTTAGTGTGTGTACCATGTGGTTCTACCCAGGTTGAGCGACGTGCGATTCGCGAATCAGCCATGGGAGCAGGCGCTAGAGAAGTCTTCTTAATTGAAGAGCCAATGGCGGCAGCGCTTGGTTCAGGAATGCCTGTTGAAGAAGCCAGTGGTTCGATGGTGGTTGATATTGGTGGCGGCACCACAGAAGTGGCCATCATTTCCTTAAGTGGTATTGTGTATCATCAATCTGTTCGTATTGGTGGAGATAAATTTGATGACGCGATTGTCTCCTATGTCCGCCGTCATTATGGAACTTTAATTGGGGAAACAACCGCAGAGCGTATTAAGCATCAAATTGGATCTGCCTACCCAACCCGAGATGTTTTTGAGATTGAAGTTAGAGGCCGTAATTTAGCAGAAGGTGTTCCCAGAAGCTTTACTTTAACGAGTGCTGAAATTTTAGAAGCGCTTCAAGAGCCCTTATCAGGAATTGTTGGTTCAGTACGTGCAGCACTTGAACTTGCCCCCCCTGAACTCGCTGGCGATATCGCCGAGCGTGGCATGGTCCTTACTGGCGGCGGCGCTTTATTGAAAAACTTGGATACTTTGTTAATGAAAGAAACTGGATTACCTGTCTTGGTTGCAGAAGATCCTTTAACTTGCGTTGCCAGAGGTGGTGGAAAGGCTCTAGAGCAAATGGACTTACGTGGTGGCGACTTCTTATCTACAGAATAATCGTTCACGCGAACTATTCATTAATCGACGTCAGGCGATATTTAAACAACTGTTGCACTTATGCTTAGCAGTTGTTATATTTTTTTTAGATAAACATGCTTTTTTTAAGCGGGTTCATCAGGAATTCACATCCTTTAGTTCCAGCATTCAATATATGATTTCTCGCCCTGAACAATGGGTGTCCCAGATACATCATAATTTTGAAACGCAGCATGAGCTTACAATTTCTAATGCTTCCTTGCGTCAGGAGCTTTTGATGACGCAAAGCAGGATGCATCAGCTGGAGGCTTTTCAAAAAAGGTTTCAGGAATTAAATTCATGGGTCAATTTGAATGATTCAATGACCCGCCTTGCTGGTACTGCAAATATGTTAAGTATTGAGGTTAATCCGAATCGACATATTTATATCCTTGATCGTGGGAAAATGAATCATGTTTTTGAGGGGCAAGTTGCTTTAGATGGCTTGGGTTTAATTGGTCAGATCATCGAGGTCGGATCACGTACCAGCTCCTTGCTCTTAATCAGTGATGCCAAATGCGCTGTCCCAGTTGTGAATCAACGTAGTGGTGAACATGGGATTATCGTTGGTCAAAATGATGTTCAAGCATTGCAATTGGTTAATATAGCGAAAACGGGTGATGTGCGCATTGGTGATATCTTCAGCACCTCAGGCCTTGGGTTGATTTATCCATTTGGTATTCCTGTAGGCAAGGTCGTTGCTATAGAAAATATGCCAGGAGAAGAGTTTTTAAAAATAACGGTAAAGCCTTTTGCAAATTTAAATAAGCATCACATGGTGATGTTGCTGGAGTCACTTCAGGATATCAATTTATGGCGGCAACAATTGGCAGAACGCATGAAAGCCCTTGAGGAGCTTAGCTCATGAAAGCATCGCCCTTCATTTTATTATTATCAGCTTTGCTCTGCCTGATATTGATTTCCATCTATATACCGCCATTTTTACAAGTATTTTATCCTGTTTGGCCTGTGATTTTTTTATTTTTGGTCTTTGCACTGGATTGTGCCAAATATATTTGGTTTTGGATTTGGGCATTGGGCTTGATTTTGGATTGTATGCAGCATAATCTATTGGGTACCCATGTGATAAGTATGGGCTTGGTCACTATACTATTGCATCGATACTTGTATCAAAAAGACAGCATGATTTTAGCTGAATCGATGATCTTGATGGGCTTTTCCGCGGTCATCTATTTATTGACTTTAATGTGTATCGATGGCGTTGAGCGCTCGCCTTTTCAATATTTGGCAGTTTTTGGACAAACATTAGCCTCAATTTTATTATGGCCATGGCTGTATTCATGGCTTCTTAAACCAAAGAAAAAGTATCACAATATGATTTAAGCGGAGTAAAAAATGTCGTATCAACATATTAAAACACCTATGCAAGGTGAAAAAATCTCACGATTAACCAATGGTCAATTGCAAGTTCCTCATCACCCACAAATCCCTTTTATTGAAGGTGATGGCATCGGTGTGGATGTGACCCCTGCGATGTTAAAAGTTGTTGATAGTGCTGTTGAAATCGCATACCAAGGAAAACGAAAAATTGCCTGGTTTGAGGTGTATGCAGGGGCGAAAGCAGCTAAGGTGTATGGGGACAATCAATATCTACCACAAGAAACCTTAGATGTTTTAAAAGAGTTCAAAGTATCGATCAAAGGGCCTTTAGAAACCCCTGTTGGTGGTGGTATTCGTTCCTTAAATGTTGCTATTCGCCAAGACTTAGATCTATATGCCTGCGTGCGGCCTATTCGTTATTTCAAAGGTGTGCCAAGTCCGGTTAAAGAACCTGAAAAAACGGACATGATTATTTTTCGAGAAAATTCTGAAGATATTTATGCCGGAATTGAGTGGGCAGCTGATAGTGAAAATGCAAAACGGGTGATTGAATTCTTGCAAAAAGACATGGGGGTGAAAAAAATTCGTTTTCCAGATCATTGCGGAATTGGTATAAAACCTGTTTCTAAAGAGGGTAGTGAACGTCTTGTTCGTGAAGCTATTTTACATGCCATTCAGCAAGACTTAAGTTCGGTCACTTTGGTTCACAAAGGTAATATCATGAAGTTTACCGAAGGTGGATTTAGAGATTGGGGTTATGGCTTAGCTCAGCATGAATTTGGCGCAGAGCTCTATCAAGGTGGGCCTTGGATGCATTTTAAAAACCCTAACACAGGTCGCGAGATTATTATCAAGGATGTGATAGCAGATGCATTTTTACAACAGATTTTACTTCGTCCACAAGAGTATTCTGTGATTGCGACCTTGAACTTAAATGGCGATTATATTTCTGATGCCTTAGCAGCCCAAGTGGGCGGTATCGGTATTGCACCTGGTGCAAATATTGGTGAAGAGGCGGCTGTTTTTGAAGCCACTCATGGTACTGCACCGAAATATGCAGGCTTAGATAAAGTTAATCCAGGTTCCTTGATTCTTTCTGCTGAAATGATGCTTCGGTATATGGGGTGGAATGAAGCAGCTGAATTAATTATTACAGGAATGGAAGAGGCGATTGCATCTAAGCATGTCACCTACGATTTTGCCAGGCTAATGCCAGGAAGTTCTGAGGTGAAATGTTCCGAATTTGCTGATATCATGATTCAAAAAATGAAATAATAATAAAAGAATATCAATTAAGTGGATAAACCTGAGATTTAAGTCTATAAAAATAATAAGGATATTTTATTTTTATATTTACCTTCCTTAGTTGTACTGAGCAGCTAAGGAAGATTTCAGGAATGGATGCTCGACTCAGTTTAACATGTATTAGATTCAGGGAGAAAACCATGTTGAACAAAGAATTAGAGTTCACACTCAACTTGGCATTTAAAGAAGCCAAAGAAAATCGTCATGAATTTATGACAGTTGAGCACTTGTTATTGGCATTACTTGACAACCCATCTGCAGAGCATGTTTTACATGCATGTGAGGTTAATGTTGATAGCTTAAGACAAGATTTACAAACCTACATCAATGAAACAACCCCAGTGATTGCAACGGATGATTTTCAACGAGAAACTCAACCGACACTAGGGTTTCAGCGCGTTTTACAACGAGCGGTCTTTCATGTGCAATCTGCAGGAAAAACTGAAGTGTGTGGTGCAAACGTATTGGCTGCAATATTCAGCGAGCAAGATAGTCAAGCAGTGTATTTTTTAAGACGTGAAAACATCAGCCGCTTAGATGTGATTAATTATATTGCCCATGGGATCACCAAACATCAAGCTCAGGAGAATTTCAATTCATCTTATGATGAAGATATAAGCCAAGAACATTCAGAATCTCCTCTAGAAAGTTATTGCATGAATTTAAATAAGCGTGCTCGTATTGGTAAAATAGATCCATTAATTGGACGAGAAGAAGAATTACAGCGGGTGATACAAGTCTTATGCCGTCGGCGAAAAAATAATCCACTTCTTGTCGGTGAGGCAGGCGTTGGTAAAACAGCTATTGCTGAAGGATTGGCGCGTAAAATTGTCGATGCTGAAGTTCCTGAAGCTATTGCAAGTTGCGTGGTTTATGCACTTGATTTAGGCGCATTATTGGCAGGTACCAAGTATCGGGGGGATTTCGAAAAACGTCTTAAGGCGCTTTTAAAACAAATGGGTAATAACCCTGGTGCGATATTATTTATTGATGAAATCCATACCATCATAGGCGCTGGTGCGGCCTCAGGTGGGGTAATGGATGCATCGAATTTGATTAAACCACTGCTTGCTAATGGTGAACTTAAATGTATTGGTTCCACCACATACCAAGAATATCGCGGCATTTTTGAAAAAGATAGAGCCTTGGCAAGACGGTTTCAAAAAATAGATGTTGGTGAGCCTAGTATCGACGAAACCTTCGAAATCCTTAAAGGTTTAAGACCAAGACTGGAACAACATCATGGTGTCAAGTTTTCTATACCCGCGCTAAAAGCGGCAGCAGAGCTTGCAGCCAAATTTATCAATGACCGGTTTTTACCAGATAAGGCGATTGATGTCGTCGATGAAGCCGGCGCTTATCAAAACTTACTAAAGGCCTCTAAACGCAAAAAAATCATTTCTGTTGTGGAAATTGAAAATGTGGTCGCGAAAATTGCCAGAGTACCTTTAAAGAAAATTTCTATTCGTGATAAAGAAACCATGCGATCACTTGATCGTGATTTAAAACTGATGGTATATGGACAAGACCAAGCAATTGATGCCTTGTCTTCTGCAATTAAACTCGCTAGAAGTGGTTTAAGGGATTCGCAAAAACCAGTTGGCTGTTTTTTATTTACAGGACCAACAGGGGTTGGTAAAACAGAAGTCACTAAACAATTGGCAACCGTTTTGGGTATTGAGCTGCTTCGTTTTGACATGTCCGAGTATATGGAAAAACATACAGTATCTCGATTGATTGGAGCCCCTCCTGGATATGTTGGCTATGATCAAGGTGGTTTGTTAACCGAAGCTGTGGTGAAACATCCACATGCGGTATTGCTACTCGATGAAATTGAGAAGGCACATCCTGATGTATTTAATTTGCTATTGCAGGTGATGGACCATGGTTCACTCACTGATACCAATGGACGACAAGCTGATTTCAGGCATATTATTTTAGTCATGACTTCGAATCTTGGTGCATACGAGATTTCACGAACCAGCATGGGATTTAAAGAAGTTGAACAAGATTCAGAAGTGACTGCGGTATTGAAACGCCAGTTTTCACCTGAATTTAGAAATCGTTTAGATGCAATTATACAATTCAAAGCGTTGACACAAGACACCATAGGTTTGGTTGTTGATAAGTTTATCATGGAGCTGGAAGAGCAATTGGCTAATCGCGGTGTGAGCATGAGTCTAGATGAAAATGCTCGTCAGTGGCTGATTGAGCATGGTTATGATAAACATATGGGCGCACGTCCCATGGCGCGTTTAATTCAAGATCATATTAAAAAGCCACTTGCCGATGAATTGCTCTTTGGCAAATTGAGTAAAGGAGGACATGTGCATTTTTCGATTGAAAATGGCAAACTGTTCTTCGATTGCCAAGATCACCGAGAAGGTGTCTGTTAATTTAACAGACACTTTTGCTTTGCATTTTTTCCATCTTTCAGTAAAATGTTTTTTTTCCAGATGCTCAGCATACTAAACAAGGTATTATTGAAATTGGTGATGAAATTTTTTCTGTTGATAAGCTATGTTTTTCTAGCTGGATGTGTAACATTACCGCCACCCCAGACTGTAAATAATATATGTCAAATCTTTAGGGAGTACCCATCTTGGTATCGTGATAGCGAACAAGCAGCATTAAGATGGCATGTTCCTGTCCATGTACAAATGGCCATCATGCACCAAGAATCATCATTTCGCGCCAATGCCAGGCCACCATATCGCTTTTTCTTAGGTTTTATTCCTCTTGGGAGGCCTTCCACAGCTTATGGTTATTCGCAAGCCCTAGATAGCACATGGGATTTATATCGCCAAAGCAGTGGGCACTATTTTGCATCACGCCAAAATTTTAGGGATGCGGTGGATTTCATTGGTTGGTATGTCAATGGTGCAAATCAACGCGCAAATATTCCGAGAACAGATGCATATCGTTTATATTTAGCATATCATGAAGGAGTAGGTGGTTATATGCAAAAGACCTATCTTCGAAAACCCTGGTTGATACAGGTGGCGCATAAAGTTTCTGCACAAGCGGCAATTTATCAAGCGCAGCTTGCGACCTGTCGTCATCGATTTTAATTATTTTGGAGGTTGTTGTGGCGAAAATTCGCTTAATGTTATTGGGTGGTCCAGGCGCGGGTAAAGGAACTCAGGCTCAAGGTTTAACCCAACGGTTTAACATCCCCCAAATTTCAACTGGGGATATGCTTAGAGCTGCTGTAGCTCAAGGGACTGAATTGGGCATCAAAGCTCAAACCTTCATGAAAAATGGCCAATTGGTGCCGGATGATTTAATTATTGCGATGGTAAAAGAGCGTCTTAAAGAAGACGATTGCCATCAGGGTTATTTATTAGACGGATTTCCAAGAACACTTGTCCAGGCTCAAGCAATGGTTGATGCTAATATTGAATTAGATCATGTGATTGAAATACGAGTACCTGATGAAGAAATTGTTGAACGAGTTTGCGGAAGGCGCGTCCATCCTAGTTCCGGTCGTGTTTATCATGTGCATTTTCAAGCACCAAAGCAAGCTGATATGGATGATGTCACTGGGGAGCCACTGATTCAACGTGAAGATGATAAAGAATCGGTAGTACGTCAACGTTTAGCGATTTACCATCAGCAAACTGCGCCACTTATTCAATTTTATGATACGCATTTCCATCGTGATTATCCCAAGGCAACAGCACCTCAATTCCATTATATTGATGGCTTAGGGAGTGTGAGTGATATTCAAGCACGGATTATTGCAGCAGTTGAATCAGGATGCCAAACATGTCAAACAACAGTAGAGTAGCGCAGATTGATATTTTTCGCTTAGAGGAATCCATTGACTCAGGCGCAACATTGATTTGTGATTTTTGGGCGCCTTGGTGTGCACCTTGTTTGGCTTTTTCTGAAGTTTTTGAAAAAGTTGCTCATGAAGAGCAGGATATCATTTTTTTAAAAATGAATGTTGAAAACGAGCCACAAGAGGTCTTAGATAGCCTTGGAATTATGTCCGTTCCTCATTTAATGATTTTCAAGCAAGGTACAGCCGTTTATTCGGAGTCTGGAACTTTACCTTATGCGGTATTGAAGGACTTGTTGGCGCAAACGAGAACGCTAGAACTCCCAAAAGATTGAATTGACAGTGCTTTTTTCTTAAAAGCACCATCAATTGTTTTCTGATACCTAAATAAGGTTATTATGGCCTTGGCTGGGGCTGATGATATGCCTTGCACCAGTTTTCCAATTGCTCTTTTAACATACTCATTAAGGTAATTGATAAAACAACACTACTTCCTCTAGAAAGAGTCCCTTTGAACAAAGCCTCTAGCCCGAGATCACGAGCAGTTTTGAAGAAACCAAAAGGTGATGAACTTGATTGTTGAATGGTTTTAATGGTGTCTAGTGGTTGTGAAACCAAGGTAGCACCCACACCAGAAGCAACACCTGCGATTAAAGCCGAACTCGTCTCATGCTGTGTATACTGATAAACTTCGGCCTTTAACACTGGTGGGACCATTAACAAAAATACAGAAAAGCTTCCCTCCCTTAATAAAGTAGCTATTTGACCAGAAAATAAACCTTTTAGGCCCTCGCTTTGCTGTTGATATGTTAAAATTTTCCCTATGCTTAAGTGAGGCAGCCTATGTTGTAAAATCATGAATTTTTCAATCGGACAACTAATTAGCGACGATAAAGCGCCAGCAGAAAAGCTTGCCAATATTTTTTGGGTATAGGTAGGCTGTCCGAAAAACCAATGCTTCTCTACCCACTGGCTAGTGCCAATTTGAATTGAGGTAATCGGAACAAATCCCAAAGCATTGGTGCCTGCACCCTTGTATAAAGACTTAAGGTTCCATGGAATAGGTAAGCCCTGCTGAACATGGGTTTTCATGACAAAAAAAGGATGAGTAGCTAAGACGTCTACTAATCCTGTGATGGCGCCAATAGAATATGATTGAAAATCAGTTAATTCAGTTTGATTATGCATGTTATGTCTCCAAATATGGTTATAGTCATCATGTTATCCGGATCGAACGCCCTAAGAGGGCGGATAACATGAATTAAGCAATAACCACACTCAGAGCAGAGACAATGGTGCGACGTTTATTAGAAGAAAGAAAAGACAAAACCAGATTCAGGTCATCTAGACAAGAAAAATTCAAGGCTGTATGGATCTGAGTTGTCATTTTTAATTGAGTGATTGTAAATAAATGTGATCTTAGATTAATCAATTTAATTGTTCTTGTCAAGGTTATTATTTCTATTGTGAGTCATTCCCTTTTTTGAAACCTTAATCTAGAAGGGAATTTGATCAATAAAGTTGATTAAAATCATGCAGTTTGCTATTATTTAAACAACAAAGTAAAATATTTAACCTGCTAATTACTCATCTCATTTTAATTAGGAGTTTCATATGCCTTATACACAATTGGGTGAACGTTATCTCTCAGCAGAGGGCATTCTAGAATGCTTACAACAAATCCGAGCAGACTTAGAACGAGGAAAGGTAAAATTTGCAGCAGCTGCTGAAAAAGCTACAAAAGCATTAGAAGCAGGAGGCGGAGCAGCAGCAATAACAGAAGAAGAGCGCATTGCAGTAATTCAGCAACAAAAATTTGAGCGAATGAAAAATGCCTTGAAAGCGACTATTTTTGAGAGTGAGATGGATGATGATGCGGTGCTAGGACAGCTTGAATCACAAGCAACTCCGTTTGCTACTGATTATCCTTTGCTGCAACAGGTGCTTTCAACTGTGTTTTCAAAGGATAAGATAACTATAGATGAGATGATTGAACGCATCAGTGGCCTAATTAGCGGGGGCAGGATTAAGGATTGGCAGCCAGATATAGATCATCAATATCATCGTTTCAACCAAGAATTTGGCTATTTCGCAGCCACAGAGCCAAAGATGGAAGCACTTTTTGGGGAGCTAGTAGTGGCTTGCCGTAAAGTGTGTGTCTTGATAGAGAAAAACAATACTCCAGATGACATGATGGCTTATGATTATGCTTATAAATTAATGGCCTTGTTGATTGATAAAGCCAAGCCTGTTCCTAGTTTTAAACACTTATCAGATGCTATTCACCTATTGCTTAAACCAACAGGTCGTGAATATAAACCCTACCATGACCGCTTACTAGATTTAAGCTTGCCCAAAGCCGCTGAAGTTCATGATAAGACGGGTTGGTTATCTTTTATTAAAACACATCACGCTCAAGCATTGCCAATATTTAGTAGCGCAACAGCAATTGAAAAGCTATTAGGAGCTAAAGCTCCAAAAACTTTAGCTCAGGCGAATGAAGTGCTTGCACAACTAATATACCAACGTGGTTCGGAGGACAAAGAATTTGCGCAGTTATGTCATAAGTATCGCGCTTCAGAACACATTTTTGATGAATCTTTAGATTATATTTCGTCAGGCTGGCCAAAAAAAGATCGAGACGATATCCCGGAGGTCACGATTCAAATTAAATGCGATGGTAAAGTTTATATTTGGACAAAATTATCCGCAAGTGACAAGCGAAGTTTAATTTTAGGGAAGATTACGAGTTGTTGTCAATCAATAGGGGACCACTCAGCGCAATGTGTTAAGGATGCGGTTAGCTTGCCTAAAAATGGGCTTTATGTTTTATTAAGAAGTGCTAATGGCGTTAGAGGAGACTTTAAGAAAGCTGATGGCTCAATCAATGATGAAGATTATGATATTATTGGTCAATCTTATGTTTGGAAAAGTAAGCTTGGTAATCTTTGCTTAGATTCAGTGGAATGCTTAAGAGACACTATTAAAGCTGACAACCTGAAGGATATATTAGGTCTTTTTAGCCAACAGATTCTAGAAGTTGATACATCAATTAAGCGGGTGACGCTAGGAACCGGTGGCAAAACACCAAAAAAGATTTTTGAAGAAACAAAGATCCCTGAAATGATATCCCAAGGATTATTTTATGGGGATGCTGAAAAACAGTATTTAATTGCTAGAAAAGGCCAACAGCCAGAAGAAGAGCAAGCTTTACGTGAATTATGTGGGCCTAAACCATCAGATTTTTATGAGTGTATGTGTTACCTCAGTGAACTTCTAAGAGATACGACTGACTTCACTGCTCGCTTGAGGGCATTAATAGAACGCTCACCTGCCTTACCAGAAGTGTTTACCCCTGAGGCATTAGTTCGACTTTTGCGTTATACACCCTTTCCGATCCTTGATGATTTAGAGCCCATTGCTTTCCATAGGCTAGAACCTAAGAGGGAATGTTTGTCTGCAGGTTGTGTCATGTGGCAAGCGAAAACGCCAGAGGAAATTATCAACGCACTACCTCTTATAAACCCTGAAGACCGTTTAGTCGTGATTCAGGCTAAAGTTAAAGAGCTGCCTGTGGGGTGTTATGCAGCAAGTCGGCCTAAATTGCTGGAAGTTATTTTATCATGCTTATCTGCAACTGAATGTTTAACCGCGGTGAGAGATCAACATGGTAAGGGCCTATTGCACCATGCTGCGCGGGTTCCTGAGTCACTTAAACTGCTTTTTCAACACTTGTCTAGTCAAGATGCATGCGCTGCGGTGATGGAAAAAGACAACTATGGCAATACAACATCGTATTATGCGGCAGCTAATCCCGAATCGCTTAAATTTCTTCTCCAGCAGTTTAAATCTGCAAAAGAAGTTCTGAGCGTATTGAGGGAACAAAGGGACGGGGAATCTGAAACTGTATTATGCAAAGCTTTAAGATTATCACCTGCTCCAAGCAATCTTGAATTATTTGATTTTATTTCCCAAAAATTAACCGGATCTCAGCTTATCGATGCATTAGAGGTTAAATATTATAATGACAAGGCAGCAATGATATATGCGGTAGAACAATCTGAATTGTTTTCAATGATTTTATCACGATTATCTGATCTTGATGCTAAGCGTCGATTTCTGGGTACTTTGAGGAAGGGAAAAGAATATGGCTATACGGTGTTGCATCATGCGACAACCAATTTTGAATCCTTTAAACTGCTTCTAACATACTTACCTGAGTCAGAGCGATTAGATGCGTTAATAGTTAAAGATCGAAGTTCTGAAACTGTATTGAGCAAAGCTACAAGATTGTGTATAGCTAATAGCGATATTAGATCGTTAGAATTCATTTTGTCTCATTTGCCTAAAGATCGGCTTTTGGGTGCTTTGATGATGCAAGACCGAGATAAGAAGACGCCCTTGCTATATGCGCTAGAAAAACCTGAGTTCCTTCAAGTTGTTTTGAGATACTTATCTCATGACGATTGTTTGTCTGTACGCGATGTTTCATGCGGTCATGCTGTATCTCGTCCTGCTACAGAGGGTCTCCAATTGCTTGAATCTTTTATGCCGTTCTTTCCCTTTCAACCCGGGAACTTGACTGATAAATATGTACAGATTTTGTATTCGGCAGTAGAAAAACCTCAATTGCTTGGCCCACTTCTAACATATTTACCGGAGCCAGAGCGGTTTGCTGCAGTGATGCAAAAAGCTTCCTCTGGCCATAGAGTATTGTCTTCTGCAGCAAGATATCCTGTATCGCTAAAACTTATTCTGTCACATTTACCTAAAGGGGATGCCCTTGATGCAGGGTATGAAGTGTTCCATGATGTGGCAACAAACCCTAATCCTGAATCGCTAAAAGTGGTTTTGCAGCATTTGCCCCGAGATGAGCATTTTACTGCATGGATGGAGAAAAAAAACGTTATGAATGTATACTACCCTAAATCGCTAGAATTGGTTTTGGAACATTTACCTGAGTCACAGCGCTTTGCTGTAGTGATGAAAAAAAGATTTTGTAGAGGTACGTTATTGCATGATGCGACAAAAGAACCTGACTCACTACAAGTGATTTTGTCACTCTTACCAAGAGATAGTTGTTTTGCGGCGCTAAGGGAGGAAGACCAATTTGGCAAAACGGTATTGCATGATGCGACAAGAAACCTAAAATTATTAGGAATGATTTTGCCACACTTGCCTGAAGAAATTGCTTTGGTTTTAGAGATGCTGAGAAAATTAAATAAACAACATTGGTTAGCTCCAGTCAATGAATCTGATGATTTTATGTCAAAGAACTACAAAGAAATAACTTGGCAATCAGTAAAAGAAGAAGCCGATATAATAGTTAAACGCGCAATTTCGATAGAAAAATTCATGCGAGACACGGAAGGCTTAGCTGATCCTCAATCTATCAAGGCTTTTGTCCATGCGCTCATTAATGACAAGGATATTGAAGCTGCTAAAGGAAGACTATTGATAGGGCCGTCATCACAAGCATTGTTTCCACCAAAAGATATTAAATCATGTATTGACGAGTTAGATCCTTACTGGCTAGCTCGAATTGACGCATCTCAAGCTAAATCTAGCGCTCCGTAAATCTTCAACGTCAAGAAGTAAGAATTAGCTAACCATGAATACATGATAAGCCTAATTCTTACTTCTTCAGAGCGCTTTAGCTGTTAAGACAAGTGACGTTCAGTGTGTCCTGTATAAAGTTGACGTGGACGACCAATTTTCATCGGTTCGTCACTCATCTCTAACCACTGCGCCATCCAGCCTGATGTTCTGGCAAGCGCGAAGATCACAGTAAACATGTTACTTGGAATACCAATGGCACTCAAAGTAATGCCTGAATAGAAATCAATGTTTGGATAAAGTTTACGTTCGACAAAGTATTGGTCTTCTAAAGCGATGCGCTCTAATTCCATGGCCAATTCAAATAATGGGGTATTATGGGCGCCAACAACGTCTAAGACATCATGACAAATTTGGCGCATCACGGTTGCACGTGGATCATGATTTTTATAGACGCGATGACCGAAGCCCATCAAGCGGAATGGGTCATTTTTGTCTTTAGCCTTGGCCAAATATTTGGGAATTTCAGAAACATTGCCGATGGTTTTCAGCATCTCAAGGCATGCTTCATTGGCACCACCATGCGCAGGTCCCCATAGTGCAGCAATTCCTGCAGCAGTACAGGCAAACGGATTGGCACCGGTTGAGCCGGTTAAACGAACGGTGGAGGTTGAGGCATTTTGTTCATGGTCGGCATGCAAGCTAAAGATCACATCCATGGCATGAGCTAGCACGGGATTGGGTTTTTCGCCAAACATCATGTAGAGGAAGTTTTCTGCATAGCCCAAAGATGCGTCGGGTTCAACGAGTGATAGCCCTTGTCCATGACGATAGGCCATGGCCGAAAGGGTTGATATTTTAGCGATCATTTGCAGGGCGGCGTTTAATCGCTCTTCTGCTTTTTGTAGATTGATTGAGGCATGATATTTAGCAGCTAGCGCACCTGTTAAACTGATGAGCATGCCCATGGGATGACCTTGTGGATCTAAACCTTGGAATACCTTTTGTGTTTGACTGTCAATGGGTTGTTCTTTCTTAATGAAAGTGGCCAATGCATCATGTTCTGCTTGATTAGGTAATTCACCATGGATGAGTAGATATGCCAGATCTAAAAAATTTTTTTGAGCTGCAAGTTCTGCAATCGGATAGCCGCGATGCAGCAATATACCTTTATCGCCATCAATATAGGTGATTTTTGATTCACACGCAGCGGTTGACATAAAACCAGGATCGAATGTGAATGCGCCATTTGCGCCAAGAGCACTTATGTCAACAACAGGTAATCCTAATGTAGGCTGATAAATGGGGAGCAACATTTCGGTATTGTTGTTGAGTTGAATTTTTGCGGCTTTTTCAGACATTCTGTTTACCTAGTATTAAAAGTTCATTTATTGACTTGAACTATATAAAAATGTTGGCAATTCGTCAATTTTTTATGAGTATTTATCGCTCAATATTTTTATAAAATTTAAAAAAACATGCTCAAAGCAAAACTTGATGACGCTAGTGATTTTTTTAATGTTCGGGCTATGTTAGACTAAGGCAATTGTCTTTATATCGCGAGTATACAAAAGGATAGTTCATGAGCATGCAAGATCACGAGATCATACCCATTAATATCGAAGATGAATTAAAGCAATCCTATCTCGACTATGCGATGAGTGTTATTGTTGGACGTGCGTTACCTGACGCGCGCGACGGGTTGAAACCGGTGCATCGGCGAGTATTATATGCGATGCAAGAGTTAGGAAATGATTATAACAAAGCTTATAAAAAATCTGCTCGTGTGGTTGGGGATGTGATTGGTAAATACCATCCACATGGTGATACGGCAGTCTATGATACCATGGTGCGTATGGCTCAACCCTTTTCCATGCGTTATTTGTTAGTTGACGGTCAAGGTAACTTTGGATCAGTTGATGGTGATGCACCTGCCGCCATGCGATATACCGAAGTTCGCATGACGCGTTTATCTCATGCGTTAATGGCTGATTTAGAGAAAAATACGGTTGATTTTGTACCTAACTATGATGGTACTGAGCAAGCGCCAGCGGTTTTACCGACACGAGTTCCCAACTTATTAATCAATGGTTCTTCAGGGATTGCGGTCGGTATGGCTACAAATATCCCACCACATAATCTGAATGAAGTGATCGCGGCATGTCTGGCCTTATTAGAAAACCCTAATTTATCGATTGATGATTTAATTCAATTTATTCCAGGCCCAGATTTCCCAACAGCAGGTATTATCAATGGGAGAGGGGGTATTTTAGAAGCCTATCGTACTGGTCGTGGTCGCGTATTGGTTAGGGCAAAAACAAGCTTTGAAACAGATGAGGATAATGGTCGTGTCTCAATTATTATTGATGAGCTACCTTATCAGGTGAATAAAGCCAGGCTGATAGAAAAAATCGCTGAATTGGTGCGAGATAAACGCATTGAGGGTATTGTTGGCTTACGTGATGAATCTGACAAACAAGGTATGCGTGTTGTCGTTGAGGTCAAGCGCGGCGAATTGCCTGATGTGATTTTAAATAATCTCTATGCGCATACCCAAATGCAAACTGTTTTTGGCATTAACATGGTGGCACTGGTTGATAGCCAGCCAAAAACCATGAACCTTAAAGAAATGTTAGATTGCTTTTTGATGCATCGTCGTGAAGTGGTCACCAGACGTTCTATTTTTGAGTTAGAAAAAGCCAGAGCTAGAGCGCACATTTTAGAAGGTTTGGCGGTGGCACTTGCCAATATCGATGACATGATCGATTTGATTAAAAAAGCCAAAAATCCTCAGGAAGCGAAACAACAAATGATGGAAAAATGGTGGCCCTTGCATGAAATTGGTCCCATTCTTGAACGTATTCGTGCCAATTTGCCTTCACACATGAATGCTCAAATTAATATCGATCTTTCTAAAGGTGGCTATCACCTTTCAGCAGAGCAATCGCAAGCGATTTTGGATTTACGCTTACATCGCTTAACCGCACTAGAGCAAGAAAAGATATTTGCTGAATTGGATCTTTTAGCCCAAGAAATGCAACAATTGCTTGAGATTTTAAATTCTCCTGCACGTTTACGTGAAGTGATTGCTACCGAATTGAATGAGGTCTTGGCGCAGTTTGGGGATGTTAGACGCACCGAAATCATCGATAGTCGGGAAGATTTAAGCATTGAGGATTTAATATCAGAACAAGATGTGGTCGTCACCTTGTCTCATCAAGGGTATGTTAAATATCAGCCTTTAGATGTTTATCAAGCCCAGCGTCGTGGTGGAAAGGGTAAACTTGCAGCTGCTGTGAAAGAGGAAGACTTTGTCAGTCGCTTAGTCATTGCCAATACCCATGATACTTTATTGTGCTTTACTAATTTAGGTCGAGTTTATTGGATCAAAGTATATCAATTGCCAGAGGCACAGCGCACAGCAAGAGGGCGTCCAATCATTAATATTTTACCTTTAAAAGATGGTGAAAATGTCAATGCAATGCTCCCAATTCGCAATTATGATAGTGGACAGTTCGTGGTCATGGCTACGAAGGCAGGCGTGATTAAAAAAGTAAGCCTTGATGCCTTTAGTCGACCACGTCAAAGCGGTATTATTGCGATTGACCTGGATGAGGCAGACTTGTTAATTGGTGTTGGCATCACTGATGGTGAAAAAGATTTAATGCTGTTCTCTGACGCAGGCAAGGTCATTCGTTTCCCTGAGCGTTTGGTTCGTCCCATGGGGCGCTCTGCGCGTGGGGTTAGAGCGATGCGCTTAAGTGAAGAACAAGCAATGATATCATTAGTGGTTGTCACCTCTAACGATACCATATTGACCGCAACTGAATTTGGCTATGGCAAGCGTACTGAAATTGAGGAATATCGTATCACCGGCCGTGGTGGTCAGGGCGTGATTTCGATTCAGGTCAATGAGCGCAATGGACGTGTGGTGCGTGCACAACAGGTTTCAGAGTCCGATGAGGTCATGCTCATCACAGATAAGGGCACATTAGTTCGCTTTAAGGTAAAAGAGTTATCGATCATTGGTCGAAATACCCAGGGCGTTCGTTTGATTTCTTTATCAAGTGGCGAGACCGTTGTCGGTATGCAACGTGTTGAAGAAATACAAGTAGATGGTGAAGATGAAGATGTGGTTCTGGATGAAACTCTAGAATGATATCCGGGCGTGGTATAAACTTTAATGCAGGTCCTGCTGCTTTGCCTGAAGAGATTTTGCTTCAGGCAAAGGATGATATCCTCAACTGGCAGGGCTTAGGTTGTGGTATTTTGGAAGTAGGGCATCGCAGCAATGCATTTATGTCTTTGCTTGAAGAAACCAGTGCACTTTTAAAATCTATTTTGCAGATACCTGCGGGGTTTGAGGTGTTGTGGCTAGGGATGCCTGCTCGCATGCACTTCAGTGCGATACCACTTAATTTCCTCCATAAGCAAGATATGGCCGCTTATATTGTATCGGGACTGTGGTCGGACATGGCCTTGCTTGAAGCCAAACGCATGTCACCAGAGGCAAGTTATTGCTTTGCTTCAACCAAAGAAGCTGGGTTTAAGAATGCGCCTTCTTACCATGATCAACTCAAAGATCATACCAAATACCTTTATTACACCCCAAATGAAACAGTCCATGGGGTAAGCTGTCAACCTCCAGCAACCTCGGTGCCATTGGTGGCTGATATGACCTCTTGTATTTTAAGTGAAGCAATTGATTTTAAACCCTATGCTTGTATCTTTGCTGGGGCACAAAAAAATATTGCCAATGCGGGTTTAAGTATTGCGATTATCCGTCAAGATTTCTTAAATGAAGCACCTGCGTCTATATTGCCTTTAACGCTAGATTATCGAACGCATCTAGCTCAGCACTCACTGTATGTTACACCGCCAACATTTAACATTTATATAGCGAACTTGATGTTAAAATGGCTTGAAAAAGCAGGGGGTATATCGCATTTTTCCGCTCTAACGCAAGCCAAAGCGCATTGTCTTTATGATGCCATTGATGCCTCGACGATGTTTCAAGCCTGTGTTGAAAAAGATGCACGTTCACCAATTAATGTGTGTTTTACCTCAGGCGCTGATACCACCGATGCTGCATTTCTTGAGTTTGCAGAATCTAGGGGGCTCATGGGTTTAAAAGGCCATCGAGCCCTTGGTGGTTTAAGAGCGAGTCTATATAATGCGGTAACAATGTCAGCGGTAGAAAGCTTGGTATCTTGTCTACAAGAATTTGAAAAATTATCATGATGGTTTGATGTTATGCAAAAAAAATTAAATGTTCCAGTGATTACCATTGATGGTCCTGGTGGTACAGGAAAAGGGACCTTATGTCACATGTTGGCGCACAAGCTTGCTTGGCATTGTTTAGATAGCGGAGCTATCTATCGAGTATTTGCTTATGCTGCCCTCCAGCAAGGGCTTGGTGTAGAAAATCTAGCAGAACTAACGGCACTGGCAAGAAACCTAGCATTGTCATTCGATACCGATGCCTCTCATGGTCATCTAATAATGCTTGAACGGGAGAATGTGAGCAACATCATTCGCACAGAGCACTGTGGCCAAATGGCTTCAACTTTTGCAGCTATTCCTGAATTAAGGCAAGCACTGCTTCAACGGCAACGAGACTTTGCCGTTATGCCTGGACTTGTCACTGATGGTCGGGATATGGGTACCGTGGTGTTTCCTGATGCTGGCTTAAAAATATTTTTAACGGCATCTACTTTAGAGCGTGCGCAAAGACGTTTTTTACAATTACAAACCCAAGGAAACGATATATCGCTAGAGAGCGTGATGCATGAACTACAAACACGCGATGATCGCGATAGTCAACGTGAAGTGGCGCCCTTAAAAGCGGCAAGTGATGCCATCGTCATTGATACCAGTAACAAAACAGTGATGGATGTGTTTGAACTCGTGTATAAATTGGCAAAAGACAGATTTGAGTTGTGCCAATCTTAGTGCCTTCCCATCAAATTTAACTTTTTGCTTAGATTGTTTACAGTCATTCAAAGGGCATGTATAATATTTCAATTGTCTTTTTTCTTTGAAGACAAACTTGGGGGGAAATACACATTAAAGGTGTATTTTCGTGTTTATTATTTTTGAGTTTAACAACATGTCTGAAAGCTTTAAAGTTCTATTTGAGCAAAGTATCTCTGGCGTCCAATTTTATCCTGGCGCTATCATTCCTGCAAAAGTTATTGAAATTGACGAAGATTACGTCACTTTAAATGCAGGCTTAAAATCCGAAGGTATCGTTTCTATCGATGAATTTAAAGATAAAAATGGTGATTTGGAAATCGCATTAGGTGACACCGTAGAAGTTGCCCTGGATGCATTAGAAGATGGTAATGGTGAAACATTATTATCACGTGAAAAGGCAAAACGACAAGAATCTTGGCGTCGTCTGTTGAAAAGCCATGAAAACAATGAAACTGTGTTAGGTTTAATTTCAGGCAAAGTAAAAGGTGGTTTCACAGTTGAAATTGGCACCATCCGCGCATTTTTACCAGGTTCATTAGTCGATGTTCGTCCTGTCCGTGATTCTTCTTACCTTGAAGGCAAAGAATTAGAATTTAAAGTCATTAAGATGGATGCTAAGCGCAACAATATCGTTGTTTCTCGTCGTGCTGTGGTTGAAGAAGAAAGCAGCGCAGACCGAGTAGCATTACTTGAGTCATTACATGAAGGCCAAGAGTTAAATGGTATCGTTAAGAACCTGACAGATTATGGTGCATTCATTGACTTAGGTGGTATCGATGGTCTATTACACATTACCGATATTTCATGGAAACGTGTTAAACACCCAAGTGAGTTGTTGTCTGTAGGACAAGAAATCAAAGTTAAAGTATTAAGTTTCGATAGCGAAAGAAACCGAGTTTCTTTAGGCATGAAACAATTAGGAAACGATCCATGGGTTGATTTGGTTGAACGCTACCCAGTCAGTCATCGTCTAAAAGGTAAAGTCACCAACATTACCGATTACGGTTGTTTCGTTGAAATTGAAGAAGGTGTTGAAGGTTTAGTACACATGTCTGAAATGGACTGGACCAACAAAAATATTCATCCAAGCAAAGTTGTCACTCTTGGCGATGAAGTTGAAGTCATGATCTTAGAAATTGATCCTGATCGTCGACGTATCTCTTTAGGTATGAAACAATGTGTGATGAATCCATGGCAACATTTTGCTCAAGAGCACCAAAAAGGTGAAAAAGTTGCTGGTAAGATCCGTTCAATCACCGACTTTGGTATTTTTATTGGTTTGAATGGCGATATCGATGGTTTAGTTCACTTGTCTGATATTTCTTGGTCTGTTGCTGGTGAAGAAGCCGTGAAACAATTCAAGAAAGGTCAAGAAGTTGAGGCCGTTATCTTAGCAATTGATGCTGATCGTGAACGTATTTCTTTGGGTATCAAACAACTCGAAGGTGATGTATTTACAGGTTTTGTTGAATCTCATACTAAAGGTTCAATTGTTACAGGTAAAGTCATTGCGGTTGAGCCTAAATTAGTTACTGTTGAGCTGGCACAAGACATTCTTGGAACCATTCGTGCAACAGAACTTGCTGATGAAAAAGTTGAAGATGCAAATAATGTGATTAAAGTTGGTGATGAAGTCACTGCTAAAATCACCAATGTTGATCGTAAAACGCGTTCAATCACTTTATCTGTGAAGGCTAAAGATGCACATGAACAAGCAGAAGCTATCAAAAAATACGGTCGTAGCAATGAAGTAACCACCACTTTAGGTGATTTGTTCAAAGATAAAATGTCTTCTAAAGATTCAGAATAAATTTAAGTTTGTTTTAATGAGCGCGACTTTTTAGTCGCGTTTTTTTTATCCAAAGAATATCCCCCCATTTTTCTAAAACTAATCAATCCTGCCGATAATACGGTAGTCAATGGCTAAAAACAATTCAATAATAACTCATACTGATTTTTTAAAAAAA
>RGPR01000080.1 GCA_010030245.1 Gammaproteobacteria bacterium | reverse complement strand
GCACAGATGTTTCATAGTCTGATGCACCACATTAATGTGGAGGCGCTGCGTCGCTGCTTCGAAGAGCTCTAGGTTGATCTAATTTGATACCCTAAATTTTAAACAAGAAACAGTTTTAGTTTCGAGCAATTAACAAACAAATAAATCTATTTGTTAAATTTGTTTCGTCTTTTACTTGACAAAACACATAGCAGTCGAGTTAGAAGAATTAACATAGACAATTTGTTCACATTCACAAGCTGCTCACCCACATTCCCACATGCCCAATTATTGGTATATATTTTTTAAACAAAAGGGGACATTTTTATTTTTGCAATTGAGAGGTCATTCTAAAATTGGTTTGACAGGGAAGTTAAAGAAAACTTGATAAAAACAGAACATTACGCTATTATTTAATCAGAATGCTCTTTTAAGGGGCAATTATGCCTGGTGATAAAACTCCTAAAGTTAGTCCAAGTAAGCTTTTTGCAGAAAATGAAGCCGAAGAATATAGAGAAGTTGTGGAACCCTATTATAGGGATCAAGCAGCTCAGACCGTTCAGAGCGCTGTGAAACGCTGGAAAAAAGTAAAAAGCTCTAAAGCTGATTTAGAAACGGCCATGGCTCAGACACCTCCTCCAGTAAACGTAGCAGAACTTCGTAAACGATATCATGAGGCAAAAAGCCAGCCTATCAAAGCGATGTCAAGGCTAGAAGAACCTGCTTTTGTGGTGGAGGAAGATAAATTTATCCTAAAATTAACCGAAGCCATTGGCAACAATGATTACAGGGAGATTGATTATGCTGACAAACACTTCACTCAGCGATTATTTGCTGCGCTTCGATTAGGTATCATTACCACGAACCAAATGATGACCGCTAAGTTGATGTATGAAAGTTTAATTTGTTTTAACAAAGGTAAGCTACCGGAAAATCTGGGTCAATTTTTTCAGCGTTTTGAGTTTAACAGTTTTGGTCCGTATGAACCTTTTTACATATCTCATTGGAACGACGCAGAAAGTATGCAATTTGAACTCGAGTTAGCAAGGCGCAAAAGCGTAGAAGCATATCATTATTACACTATTGATCTAGCGCGTCATCAAGCTATTGGTTTTCTTTATTATGGTATTGATCGTGGTATAAAAAAGGATCATTTTACTCGGTTATTAGATGAGTATATATACAAACTCGAATTAAGAAGAGATGAAAAAAAGAGTATTCGTGCTCTAATTACTGCTTATAAAGATTCTCCTAATGATTCTCAAGACGAATATAAACAACGTTTGAAAGATTTTATTCTAAAACAAGAACCTACATTAGAAAATTTCTTGCAGCGACGTTATGATTCTCTAAATGAAGAACAAACCCTGGGATTAACTTATGAAGAATTCAAGGTTGAAATTAATAGTGTTTTGTTTCTAGTTAGTTTGTATGCAGTAGATTGCCAAATTCCATGTCTTTGTATCTCTCCATCAGGCGAAGAATCCCTGTTAAGTTTTGTGCTGCCAACAATAGATTCCTTAAATATGCTCCAAAAAATTGCCCATGGTGAGGAAGCTACCTTTCCACAGCCCGTTATTGGTCAACTAACTCCCCGCATGATTCGTGCTTTCGACGAAGTTCCAGCATGCAAAGGAAAAGAACTTAGTCGCTCTCAGGAACTATTGAAAGCATTGCATCCTAACGCTGTTAAACTAAAGGCTCCTTCTCGTCCGATTGAGCTCACTTACCCAGGTGTAGAAAAGACAGCAAATCCTCATGGTGCTGATTGTCATGATTTTCTTTTAAGTTGGCATGATTTGTTTCATGCCTGGAGAAATGGATCTAATTATAAAGAGTTTATCAGGCAGTTAAGACAATTGCATGACGAAAAATTAGGATTTGCTGTACGCGTCGATGCCATGTCTAAGGTTTTGTGGGAGTTAACTGATGTTGACTTCTCGGTAGGTCAAGTATTTAGAGAAAACTCATCTACCACTGTATTGAATGAGTATATGATGGCCGCAATCTTAAAAAAAGCTGGAATCGACTTTACCCAGCCGTCTGATGATAATTACTTATTTTTATACAGCGTCTGTCAATCTGCTGAGGCCTGGGGTAAGCCTTTTAGCATCGATCTGGCAAATTTACATTCAGCTCATGATCGAGGAGAACAATTCAACCAGATGTGTTATAAACTGGCTGATATGAAGAAATATATGGCCGCACATCCTCGCGCTACCGTAGTTGAAGTCATTCTGCATGATTTATTGAAGCCAGGTGAAAAAGAGGATGAGATCCTACTTAACGTGTTAGATAAAGCCAAGCTAACAACTATTTTTTATTGGTCGAAAAATTCTGGATTGTATTTTAAAGATGAGTTTCGGGAGCAATTAAACTGGTTGGGTATAAACCCTCAGTTGCGAAACAACTCACCATCCATGTTAAGAAAAGCTTTACAATCGATAGCTATAACTGTTGCCAATGAGGAATACATTTCACAGCTTGCACAAGCCGGTGAAGCAGCAGCAATAGAAGAAGCACCAGCAGATGCAGCAACAATACAAGAGCAATGTGAGGACCAGTCTGAGAATATATTAAGACCTTAGTAATAACAAATTTTATCTTCCATATTTGGTGATGGATTGAAAAATATGCTAGGTATGTATGCAATCGTGCTGATTAAATACAAGTTAACCTATATTCCCGCGAATTTTTTGAACACACAGTGAATTAGGAGGTTTTTGAGTCTTTTAGTCCTTATATTTTTCAGCTATTTTCAACAACCTGTTATAAGCACTCTAGATGGCTCATATACTTTGAGCTGTATTAATCTATTGGGTGTTATTGCATCCCGGGAATATCGGAGTTAAAACCTATTTGGAATCACTTTTGATGTAACAACAGAATGTCACAACTGGTATGAATACTGATGTCTTGACTAATGTGGATGATTTCATGTTGATAAAAATGGCTCTTACTACTACCGAGCACCAGTAAATCAGCTTGTAAATCTTCAATTAATTCAAGAACGGAATGTTTGAGTGATTGTTGTTTTATGATCATATGATCATGGGCAATATTAAATCTATCAGCCAAAGCAGTCATAACGATTTTAGCATCATCGATGGGTAAGGGTTCAGTTTCAGCAAAGCCTAAACCTTGAGCCAGTTGCCAAGTATCAGGTAAATGCAGCACATGTAAGAGGTAAATCTCGGCATCAAGTTGTCGGGCAAGTGCAATAGATTGTTCACAAAAATCGACATTGTCTTCTTGTAAATCTGTTGGGTGGATTATACAGTTATACATGTTTGACTCAATCAAGCTATCGATACTATAACTATAGATGATATTTTCTTACTTTGATGGCTGTTGCAGTATTTTTTTGATGAGGGCACTATCAAATTCAAGTAATTGTGTGTTTACAAATTGACGCGCCCATATTTGAGGGTGGGGTAATGTCAGTTTTGCATCTTGGCAAGTTTTATCACCATAAATTAAAATATCAATGTCAATGATGCGCGGCCCCCAAGGAAGATATCGTCGCCTCCCTAAGCGTATTTCTATATCTTGTAGGGTGGTTAGTAGATTTTCCGGAGTTAGATACGTCTCGATATGAACAATGGTATTATAAAATGCCGCTTGTCTTATCACGCCAAATGGTGGGGTTTTGATGATCTCACGGTAGCTCAAAAATCGTGACTGAGGAAGACGCTTGATGCTTGCCATGGCAAGTTGAATTTGGCGAATCGGATCTTGTTGGTTACTACCAAGGCCAAGATAAGTTTCAATCATGAACTCGCTTGGCCTTCATCTGTAATCGGTTTTTTAGGGCGCCGGCTGCGTTTTTTCTTCTTGCTAGGCCCTGAACGAGTAATAAGTGACTCGAGCATTTCATGTTGAGTACTTTCTGAGGCATCTTGAAATAACGTCCACCAGTTGGCAAGGTCGATGCTTTCATCATCAGCAAGGGCTCGAAGCAGTAAAAAATCATAGGCAGCACGAAAACGTGCATGGCTCATGAGTGCAAGCGGTTTATTGCCAACTCGTTTATGAAAACGGTATTGCAAAATCCAAATCTCACGAATCAATTGTGTATAACGTCTTGGTATCCCAATAATACGAGCTTGGCTACTAAAGATTTGGCCCATGGCTTGTTCAAGAGCTTCGAGGGGATGAATTTGATGCTCATCCTGGAGTTCTTGTGCTAAATCTCTCATTGGAAACCACATTAACACCGCAAAGACAAAAGCAGGTGTGGTGGGTTTTTGTTCCTTTAGCCTGGAATCAGTGTTTTCCAAGGCCATTTCAATAAACTTTAATGCATTGGCGTGTTTATCAAGTGAGGTTTGTGTACAAGGGAACAATTTGCCAAAGATTTTATATTTGACCAGGAGATGAAAGGCGGGAAGAGCTGCCTCAGAACTCCATATTTTGCTCATTTCATCGAACAAACGTGCATTCGAGACATTAAGCAGTAAATCGCCTAATGAATAAATTGGATCAGCACTTTCTTGGTCAATGTTAAATTGTAGTTTAGCCGCGAAACGTATTGCCCTTAACATTCGAACAGGGTCCTCCTGATAGCGCTTTACAGGATCGCCAATCACACGAATGTTTTTATTGAGCATATCTTCAAAACCACGAGTATAATCGATGATTGAACCGTTGCTGATGTTGTAATACATAGAATTAATTGTAAAATCGCGGCGCCATGAATCTTGCTCTAGTGTTCCAAATACATTATCTCTGATAACCATCCCTTGATCATTTGTTTGCACATCCTCATCGGGCTCATTTGAGCGAAATGTGGATACTTCAATGATTTCACGATGGAAGCTAATGTGAGCCAATTTAAAACGACGACCAATAATGCGTGAATTTCTAAACAGTTTTTTGACCTGCTGAGGGGTAGCACTGGTTGCAACATCAAAATCTTTAGGCACTTTTCGTAAAAATAAATCGCGAACGCTACCACCTACGAGGTAAGCTTCGTAGCCATGATGGAGTAATTGATTAATGACTTGTAAGGCATTAACACTGATTTCTGATTTGGAAACACGATGTTTTTGACGAGGAACACAGTGTTTAGACATTGGTTCTTTAGCCATTTTCTGCGGTGTTTTCAGTAATTTTTTAAAAAATTTGATTATGGGCATTTTCCCGAGTATAAATAGTGTATACCCATCCATTATAACCAAGGTAGAGAAGAAAAGAAATGCTTAACTATTTTCATTCTGCAATAAGCTTATGTAGCTTAATAATCATTGAAATTGTTCTTGGTATTGATAACTTGATTTTTTTAGCCATTTTAACGGAAAGATTACCTGCTCACTTGAGAAGAAAAGTCAGAAGTATCGGCCTAACAGGTGCTTGGGTATTGCGCTTGGCATTATTATTTTCAGCCCTTTGGATTACCAAGTTACAACAACCACTCTTTGTGATTCATGATTTAAGCTTTTCCTTACGCGAGCTATTTTTTATTTTAGGTGGGGGGTTTTTAGTTTATAAGTCTATTATAGAAATTGGGAATGAGCTGGATTTTCTCGAAAAACCTAAACAAAATAACAATCAAACAGTTTCTTCAACAGTCAATGGATTAGGCTTAATCATTATGCAAGTGATGGTGATGGACTTGGTTTTCTCGGTTGATAGTATTTTAACGGCCGTAGGTTTAACGCAAATGTTTGAGATTATGGCTATCGCCATCACCATTTCAATTATCGTGATGTTTTATTTTAGTGAAGGCGTGTCGCATTTTATTCATCAATATCCCTCAATTAAAATGTTAGCCCTATCATTTTTAGTCATGATTGGTATATTTTTAATTTCTGATGGCTTTAGCTATGAAATACCAAGAAATTATTTATATTTCTCGATGTTTTTTTCATTTTTAGTAGAGGGTTTAAATTTACTTCATCGCCATCGCAAATCAAATTCGAAAGGGAAAAAATAAATGTTGTGGTATAAAGCTTGGCATATTATGGCAATGGTCGCATGGTTTGCAGGGCTTTTTTACCTGCCGCGGATTTTTGTTTATCATGCAACAACGACAGATACAATCAGCTTAGAACGTTTTGTGATCATGGAAAGACGACTATATTTTGGGATTATGTGGCCAGCTGCAATATTGACTGCAGTTTTTGGATTCGCCATAGTGTATCAAGCGAGCGATTATTACCTGCATCAAGTTTGGTTTCAAATTAAACTCGCTATAGTGCTCGTGCTATGGTTTTATCACCTGAGCTTATGGTATTTTTTACAACAATTTAAGCATCAAAAAAATAAGCACGGGAGTCAGTTTTATCGTTTATATAACGAGTTACCAACCCTTGTGCTTATTGCTGTCGTCTTACTTGTGGTATTAAAACCTAGTTGGCGCTAATTTCAATCATTTCAAAATCAGATTTCACAGCACCACAGTCTGGGCAAAACCAGTTTTCTGGTACATCTTCCCAGCGAGTACCGGGTTCAATCCCATCTTCAGGCCAACCTTCTGCTTCATCATAGACGAAGCCACATATCACACATAAATATTTTCGGTAGTTTTCCATGTAAGTCTCTTCAATATTGCTAAAAATGAAAAAAATGCTTATTTTTTGGCAAGTATTATATCAATAATTTGTTCATCTTGATAAGGAAATTTGAAAATTTTGTTAAAAAAACGCTTTAAACGTTCAATGAAAAACTGTTTTGGGATGCGGGTTGCTGACAGGGTGTTCAAAAACCAAGTGCCATCGATACCAAAGCGCGCCATTTCATCGATATTTTCGAAATGAATAGGGATATGTATGCGTTGATGATCTAATATTTCGAAATGATTTTTGTGAAGTTGACTAACAATTTCTTCATATCCTGAGGCGACAGGAGTTTTTGAAACCACTGTTTTATAGTAATGGCCAACTAAACTACCTAAGATAGTATCTTCAGCAACAAATTTAGCAAGTTGCATTTGAGAATTTGGGAAGGATTCATAGGTGGAGGTAATAAATGAAAAGTATCCATTGGCTTTGCTCATCCATTTGACCTGTTGGAGGAGTGATTCCATCGGGATATAAGCATTAATAAAATGAGCTAACACTAGATCTTGCATGTGTAGGGGAAGCATTTTATCAGCATCAGCTGCGCTACCTTGAATACCATGGAAGTCAATATTTTCATGCGCTTTTTTTAGCATCTCTTTTGATATGTCAAAGCCATAAAACTCAGCATTGGGCATTAATGGTTTTAATTTTGTTAGGAAAGCGCCATCACCGACGCCTAAATCAAGTGTGCGAAAATGCTGGCGGTTTAGGCCAATATTGTATTTCATGATTTGTTGAAGTGCGGCATCATGACTCAGGGAAATCGTGCCAAATTTATTGGCATAATCGTAAGTTTTAGCGATATTGTTATAAAACTCAGCAGTAACATTCATATTTAATGTATTCATTTTTTTATTCGCTCAAGTATAGCGTTTTTTTAATCCAGAAAGCGATGATTTTCTTTGATTTAAAAAATCAGTGACTTTAAAATTGCTTAGACGATTGTTAAGTATTATCATCTTATGGATGTTTTTTCAATAATATGTTCGTTAAGGATTTTAAGTATATGCGATGGCTTGTTTGTTTGAGCATTTTCCCTTTTAGCTTAATGTTAACAGGAATGATGAAAAAAATCGCTTGGAAATATGGTGTTGTTGATATTCCTGATTCTAGACGGTCACATCTTATCGCCACGCCTCGCTGCGGAGGTTTGGCAATTCTTTTAAGTTTTTTGATGTGGATGATCTATTTTATTCAGTCAGATGGGCTCGATAAATATATTTGGATGCCTTGGCTGCCAGCCTTTGTGATTGGACTGATGGGTTTTTGGGATGATATTTCTCCGCTATCAGCAAAATTGCGCTTGTTCCTTCAATTTTTTTGTAGCTTGATGAGTCTAATTTTACTTGGAGGCATCAAGGTTAAAGTAATTTTTTTCGATTGCTTGATTCCTTCTTGGGTGGTATTTGGCATTGCTTGGTTTTTTATGGTGTGGTGTATTAATCTTTATAATTTTATGGATGGGATTAATGGTATTGCAGGTGTTGAAGCCTTATGTGTATCTATTTTTATGAGTATTTTGACCTTCATTGAGTTGCAATACCATTGGAGTTTGATTTGGGCCATTTTTGCAAGTGCAGTGGCTGGGTTTTTGGTGTGGAATTTCCCTAAGGCTAAAATATTTTTAGGGGATGTTGGCAGTCAATTTATTGGCTATATGTTTGCTATTTTATTAATTGAGTCAGCTCAAGTGAGGCCAAGATGGTTTTGGTGTGGATTGATTTTATTGGGTTTTTTTGTTGTTGATGCAACGATAACCCTTTTTGTGCGTCTTTGGTATCGACAGGAAGTCTTAAAACCACACAAAACACACGCTTTTCAGATTCTTCTTCAAAATCTGAATGGAAGTCACACAATGGTTACTTTTGGGGTCTTATTGATCAATTTATGCTGGTTAATGCCTTGGGCAATTATGGTTTCATTATCCTATATTCAGGGATTTTTCGCTGTGGTTTTTAGCTATGTACCCTTGGCAATTTTAGTTTATAAGATAGAGGCTGGAAAACCCATTAATTGTCAAAAGCCATAGATTGTTCGTATTGTTGCAGTTCTATACATTTTATGATATCATCTTGGATTCATTTTTTAATGAATTGTTAACTTTTTTTAAGATTTTGTTAAGAATCGTC
>RGPR01000079.1 GCA_010030245.1 Gammaproteobacteria bacterium | reverse complement strand
TTATTTTGTTTTAATATTGTTTCAAGATTTTTGAGTTCTTCATTTGTTCCATTAACAATTTTAATAAAATATTCTTGTTCAGCATCGTTATACAACTTTGGAATTTTATCATCACTGTATATTGTACCTAAAATTACAGTTTTTAGTGTATCATATTCATTCCAACAATTTAATTGTATCATTGAACTAACCGATTATACGGATTTTGGACGGTTTTGGCGGTCATGCCTTAATTTAGCAGCAAACGCATCTGGCGTCAATTTATATTTTGCAATAAATGAATTATGTAAATCTTTAGGATCAACTTGAAAGTCGCCGCAAATACCACGCATTAAATCATCAATGCTTGCATAATCGATCTGTTCAATGTTGTCTAAATTGTCAGCAAGACGTGCTACTGCACCACTCATATTCTTGCCTTCTACGCCTCTTACAACAGTGTCATATTTCCAACGTGCAGCCATAAGTCCACGTGCACCAGCACTTATAGGATTGCGTCCTTGGATTGTAGTGCTCATTGCTGCTTCGAGAATTTCTTTAATTTTCATTTTACGTTGTTTCAATTCTTTTTAGTAAACCAGGTGTAAATGATTCTTTTGCAAAATCTGAATTATACAAACTTCTTGTTGCTAATTTAAATTTTTCAATATCATCGTTGCTAAATTCATACAATCCACCGCACAAATTTTTATGATTGTTTTTAAATTCTTCACTATCTTCAATTGTTTGTTTTCTTTCATATGCAGCAGCTTTTTTTGCCGCAATGCTAAAAATTTCTTTATCACTATCGGAAAGAGAACCGTAAAAATCTTTATTCATTACTATAGTTGTTAAGAATAAACTGTGTTTTGAATCCACAATGTAAGGGAATTTATCTTTAACTTTAGAATAACGAACAAAGGTTGTTTCTGAACAATCAACTTCTGATACTGAAAAATTTTCAATATCAAGATATTCATCATTTCCCCAATTATTATCATGAACTGGATTAGCACCTATAGATTTAAAAATTTCTGATAAAACTGGACTAGGAACGCACGTAATATTTTTCCCTTTTAATTCTTCAAATTTAGTAATAGGTTCTTTATTAATCATAATTCTAAAACCACCACTATACGTAAAAGCAAGCCCAATAATTGGACTTTCTTTTCCTAGTTGTTTTAGTAGCCCATCTCCAATTTTTCCATTTAATACACGATCAACATGATCGTGATCTTTAAATAAAAACGGCATATCTAGAATGTTATAATTTTTATATACTGAACCTAAAAATGTAGTTTGATATTGACCCATTTGAATATCATTATTTTTTAATGCAAAAAATGGTCTACCTTTTTCGTTATTATTATACTTTTCTTCCCACTCATTTTTAGTTAATATTTCTACATTGATTCTATTATTTGACATTTCTGAAACAATAGTTGCAAAAGTATTTGCTGATCTTAAAAATAAATCTATTGGTTCGTGTGCAACTACCCATCTTACATTAATTTTTTCAGACATTCTGAATTCCTTTGTTTAATATATTTATTATTAAACTTTACCACTTGGGTCCATAATAGGCGGTAGACCTAACTTATTGGTTTTATTACCAAATTTAGCGGCTTGACGCTGTGTTTCACCTGGTTTTACATCTACTGTCATACTGTTGGAATAACGTGGGTCACGTGCCATTTTCTTATTGCCAGCAACTACGCCTACACCACCAGCCTCGTTAAGATCAAACAATTCAATTAATAACATTTATATCACCACTTACGGCAAGACCAGTATCTTGCCTTTGTGCGTGGACCTGGATTGGCACAATTGTGTCTTGCACGGAAACTCTTGCGGCGTTTTGGATTGCTTTTCTTAATACGCATCTTTTTGTCACCAAAGTTGACTTTCTTTACATTGCCAGTCTTTGGATCTTTGACAAACACTTTGAATTTTTTTACATCGCCTCGCATTGGCTTACCAAGTGGAACTTTACGACCATGATATTCTGCTTCTGCAACAAGTGATTCATAAAGGTCATCCATAAAGAAACGAATTTCTTTGTCGCCTTTGTTTAGAACAATATCATCATCGTCTTCGTCAATATCCCAACCCATGTTGCTTAACATTTTTACGGCTTGGGCATGCTTACCTTCATCACCATGCCACCACATCTTTGCCAAACGTTTTAGAGTTTGGTGATTATCTTGCATAGAAACTACTTCACCTTCTGCTACACTAGTTTTCTGTGCGATTGCACGTTCTGCAGCTTGGTTGATGTCCTCACGACTTGCGCTATATGGGCTTACATTTAGCGTGGTGATTTCTTTGTATGCAGGTGTCATTTCATCATCAGTTTTTACAACTTTTTTAAGAAGATGATAATTTGTCTTACGAACATCATCAGACTCATGACCACTTGTTGCAATAAAATAATCATCACGATAATGCTTTACATAATTGTTACCACCAAAATCACGTTCTCGCCAAAGTTTTGCTTCACCAAGATATTTGGTTTCAATATCACCTAAACTTTCTAATAAACCAAGTAATTTTTCATCACCAAGTAGGGTAATACTTTCGTTATCCATTTCCATAATTTCAGTATCTACTTGTAGAATATTACTGAATTCAAGATAGACACCATCACCAATGGTTGGACGGTCTTCGCTTATGGCTGTAAGTTTTTCAATTAAGGAACGCATATCACTCATGTTTAAAATCCTGATATGTTATTTATTTTGCTTTAGTGCTTACACGAATTGGTGCTTTACCGCTACCACCAGTATCTTTACCACCACGACCTGCCGCATTTTGTGCTTTACGTTTGCGACTTACTGCGCTTTTCTTTTGTGCAGCAGTCATACGACGAGCTTTTGCCGCTGGTACACATTTTGCATAACCACGCTTGCTACCACTGGTGCCACAAGGTGGATGTTTGCCACCTACTTTTTTACCAATGTTTACCCATTTATCTTTAAACCATTTGTGAAGATTGCCTTTGGCTTCGTCCAACATTTCTGGCAATATTAAATTACCGCAATTTATACAGTAATCAATATTTTCTAGTATAGTTTGTTCTGTAATTGGATCACAAGTAAAATCAATGCTTTCACTTTTTCTTTTATTCTTGACACAGTTTGGATATGTCTTGCCAAACATCTTTTTGTTACCTTCTTTGTGGTAGCCTTTCCAACATGCTTCGCCAAGAATATCTACTATGTTCATGATTTAACTAAATCCTTGATTGCCTTTACATGTGTATCCATAATATAATGATGTTCATCATATAAATCCATCATACTTGCCATACTCATGATTTGCTCACCTAGCACCTCTGCCATCTTTGCAAACTCTGGTTCAATGCTACCACGTTCATTGGCATATTTTTCAAGATAAAATAGCAAATCTTGCATCTTTGCAGTTCGTTCTGCTAGACCCATATCTACATTTTTGTCAGCAATATTTTTGTAGAGTTTAGTAGCACTTGGACACATGTCAAAATGTCGTGTTTGATATTTGCCTACTGTAATTTCACCACTATCTTTGGTTTCATCTTTGTTTTCTTCACCAAGTATAATAGCATCCATTTTATTAATGAAATATCTTAAATTCATGTCGCTCATTTTGATTTATTTCCCCAATTCTTAGCACCTGCTTTACGGCATTTTACTAGCGCACCACTTGCATACGCACTTGGCCATACTTTGTAACGGCTCTTTACTTTATAGTAACAAGCATCCTTCTTCTCATTCATAAGACTGGCTTCATACATTAATCCACCACAATGTGGACAACTTTCTTCTACGGCTTCTAATTCATCACTTATATCACCAGTAACAGGATAAGTTTTACCACCAACGCTAAATGATTTTTTACCTGCTTTGATAGCGTTCATTCTTGCATCAGTAAAGGCGTTTGATTCTTCTACATCATCATGCGCTGCGCTACCAACGATTTCATTATAATTATCCATGCAAAGATAATCATGATGCTTGGATAATTCAATCATTTTTTCAGCAACATCATGCAAGTCTAAATCAGTCTTTGCATCTTCACGTGCATATTCCATCATACGAAGCAATAGTGGAACATCCATGCTAACAGTATCAGTTGCATCTGCCTCTGGAATTACTTCTACATTTTCCTGCGGTAATATTTTTGGTTTACGAATTGCACTGCCTGGTAATATTTTGTCCATAGCAAGTTCAACACCACTGCGTTGTTGTTTTGTTTTACCAAAAACTTGACCTTTCATCAAGTTTGGATTACGTGATAATCTTTTAGAAACATATGAAGTTAATGTTTTTGAACCAACTTCTTCTAAACTTTCATCAGTTTTTACTTTTTTTTTTAATTTACTACTTTCAAAAGGACTTGTTGCTTTTGGCATAGTAGGTTGAAACATTTGTGGTGTATTATCCCATACATTTGGCAACTTTAGACTAGAAGAACCAGGTGTAGATGAACTAGATGAACTTGATGAACTGCTACTAGATGAAGTTGTGGTTGGTTGATCATTTGGTCCCAGAATCACTTCTTTTACCTTTCTTTTATTTTTAGGTTTTACACCACGTTTTTTCATATTGATAGCAATTGCTGCTTGTTGCGCTGGTGAAACTGCTTCGAACAATTTAAGTTTATTAATTGGAACAATATAATAATCATTGCTTTCAGTCAATACACCTAAACCAAGTAGTTTCCAAGTAATTCCAACACTTTCAAACACTTGATTAATAAAGCCAAATACTTTACTTTCCATTCTTGGTAAAGCCGCAAGGATTTGTGCTTTTTGTGTAGCGGGAATGTTGGGATCACGTTGTAATACCGCACGTGCTTGTGTAGTTGCTCTTGCTGCTTCTGGTGAACCACGACGATCTTTTAAGAAATTAATCATTTCTCGTGCAAGTGCAATCTTGTCTTGTGGACGAGTGCTTGGTATACCTCTAATATCGGTTGCCCATTTTTGTAAGTAGCTTTCAATTCCACTATCTTGTCCAGCGGTTTTTGGTTGAGCAGTTGCTTGTTGACGTGTTGCTTGTGGACGTGCTGCTTGTGGTTGAGCAGACTGTGGTCGACCCGCTTGTGGTTGAGCAGTAGCAGTTGCCGCCGCACCATCCTTATACATTGGGATTCCTAATTTCTTGAAAGCTGCTGCAATAGTATCTTTATCTACGCCTTGGTCTAATAAGAATCTAATTACTGTGCTACTGTCTGCACCACGTGTTCTACCAGAATAAGCGTAACCAGGTCCATTTGCCCATGCTTTCATAAGTTTTGGACCAGTAAGTTCTTTTGTAGAAATTGCTCTCCAACCTTTTTCAATTGGTCTTCCAATTGCACCACCTACTTTTTCAATACCGCCAGCAATACCTTTACCGATACCTTTTAGCGTATCCATAAATCCTGCTTCTTCAATGGCTTCCCAAAGAAGTGGTAATGCTTCTTCACGTATAACTACACTATTGATAATCTTTAAATTTTCATCTAATAACCAAGCTGCCAAAGTTGCATCTTTGTCAATAGATTCCATGCCTAAACCTCTTCTTACTGCGGCACGTGCAGCAGCACGACCACCAGCAGCCGCAATTCTTTTAGCAGTATCAGCGGCAGTTCCAACACCATATTGATATATTTCATTACCAGTTGGTGCTGGTATTTTTAGTGTTGCACCTTTTGGAATATAATCTGGATCTGCTTGCAATGCTGGATTTGCCTTAACAATATCATTTACACTAACTTGATATTGTCTTGCTAAATCACTTAATGTATCACCTGATTTAACAATATATTGTGTCATTCCACTTGAACCAAGACCACTTGTATCTGGAAGGTCACCCAATCTTGGGTTTACAGGTGCATCTGGTGTAGGTTGTGGTGGTGTATAAGCATCGTTTGGATTAACTAATGGGCGTGTCGTATCACCAGGCACATCATTAGCTGGTGGAGTATAAGCATCGTTTGGATTTTGAACAGGTTGTGTAGTAGAACCACTACTATGATTTGCAACAACATTTCGCAATGCGGCCGCAGCGGCTGCAGTTAATCCACCTTTAATAGCTGCTTGACTGAATCTATCACCTTGTAATAAGCGGTCTACCATTTTCATTGCACCAAGTGCGGCTACTGGAGCGGCACCACCTGTTGCTAAACCAACAGCTGCAATCAAACCAGCATAAACTACATTTTGTGTAACGGGATATTTTTTAGCAAAATTTCTATACCAATAAACTGCTTTAGCAACTTCACTTCCAGCATTAGTATTTTTAAGTTTTTCCATAGCATTGTCAAACTTATCATCAAAGTTTTTTATTGGACCAGCATTACTAACTGCATTAATAATACCCTGATATGCTTGGTTGATACCACTTGCAGCTTTACCTAAAGCATTTTTAACTCTATAAGGACCACCAGCTGCATTTGGGTCTCCAATTGTATTGAACAATTGATTAATTTGGTCAATGGTAAGATTTGCTTCAACAATTATTTTACCAACATTTTTCCAATCGTTATAAATTACACGATGTTCTTCAATTAATGATGATTCAAATAAAACTTCTTCATTCAAAATATTTGCTATTTTCATTAGTCACCACCTACCATTTTGTTGCCTGGTGTTTCTTTATCTGTGCCTTTCCAGTAACCAGTAAATTTTGGACCAGTTTTTTTAGATTCGTTTTTTCTACGTTTTTTTTGCTTGTATGTTCCACCAAATAGTGAACCAACGCCACTGCGACTCAACATGCCCATACCACCAACTGCACCTGCAATACCACCTGCACTACTTGCACCTGCACTTGCACTTTCACCAATTACATGAAAGCCAGCTTGTTGTTTAGCTTTAACTTGTGCTTGTGGAACCATGACAGGAATACCTTGCACATTACCATTAGTATCAACTTTAGCCATTTTTACCATGCCTGGTGTTTGTGTCATACCAGGTGGTTTAGTAGGTTTACCAGTTTTTGGTTGATTTGGAGTTTGTGGCGTTACTTGCATAGCATCTGCTTCATTCATTTCACTTGGATAACGCATTTCATAATCAAGATAATCAAACACTGACTCAATATAATCAGCAGCACGAGTTAGTTTACGTTGAACCCAACCCTCAAGTCCTTGATTTTCCTCAACATTTTTAAGCATATCATGTAACATAATAGCAAGTTTAGCAGTGCGATAAAGTTCCTGACGAGCCATTTGCACTTCATGATCTGGATACTGATTATATGTTTGAGGCATAAGTTCGCCAGTTGGTTGCGCTTGGCAATCACACTCATCAAGACTCTTAATAGTTTCTGGTAGTTTAATCATATAACGACCAGTTGGCAATTTCCATACCGTGCCATTAAAACGCTGTGTAAGTTTTTCTGCTTCATCGTAATTTACAATTACTGGTTTGCCATTTTGTGCAAGAATCTTACCATAAACGTAAGTGTCTTTAATCTGATAATCCATTGGAAATTTCCTCTAACTTATTTATATACTCTTTTATATTAACATCTAACCCTTGTGTTTGGATTTTTTTAACATTTTTATCAAATGTTAACCCATTAATATTAATTTTTTCAATTACCGCTTTTTTATCTTTTATCGTTTCAAAAATAAAAGATTTAGTCTTGTAATTGTTTTCTAATAATAGAGTAAAATTTTCGGTTATTGCTTGGTTTGTCTGTAAAATAGGCAAACTTCGTTCACTTATAAGTTGATCATCAAAGTAAATTCTATAAACTATTTCTTCTTCACCATAATCATAGTTTTCTGGAACTATGGTTACTTGAAATTTATATTCCGTCATTTAGTAAAACCTGTTGCAAATCCTTTAATAATTTATCTTCGTGGAACTTTGCAACACGACTTTTACTATTTTTTAATTTTTTGATTTTTGCATTAAATCGGCGTAAATCGCTGCGAGTGAGTTTTTTGTTTTTCTTTGTAAGAAATTGTATTACTTGACTTTTTATATTTGTTGATTGTATTTCTAAGTTACTTTTTATTTGATACTCTTCCCAAATCAAGCATTGTACTCTCCTCATTAATTGTATCTCCCCAATTTTGCATAACTGGAGAGTTCTCTTGCAACTTTTCCAAATTCACTGTCATCATACTTGATGCCAATACCGCCAGCACTTTGCCAACTTGCAATGTTCTTGCCATAATCATCTACAAGAATACAAGAATTGCCACCCAATGTGGCAAACATTGCTTTGTTGTGTGTAAGTTCAATGTGGCGTGGTGGCATATCACTAAAGTGCATATTAACCCAAGCAACCTTGCCTGGCGCACTGCGTGGATCACCTGTTAGCGGTGAACTGCAAATATGATAACTGCCAAACTCTTTAATAACATGTCGCACTAACTGACGAGCATGTGGTAGTAACGGTAGGTCAACCCAAAATGTAGGATGGTCACGGACCAACTGTAATTTTGCCTCTGGATTGTCAATATCTTTATAGTGGTCTTTTTTATCTAATCTGGCCCACTCACCAAAAAAATCAGCAAGAACGCCGTCCATATCAAGATAAACTCGGAATTTTTGGTATGCCATAGTAATATTTACCTAATTTTGCCTATGGTTTATACTACCACGGATTTGCAAATCTGTCAAGTCTTATATTGTTCTTTTGGCACAATTCGCAATTGTGCATTCATAATAAAGTTATAAACATCTGGCGTTTGACTTCGTATAATTGCCAATACGCCTTCTTCTGTATCGGACTTTACACG
>RGPR01000078.1 GCA_010030245.1 Gammaproteobacteria bacterium | reverse complement strand
TCAGTAGAAGACATAGTTCATGCTTTACAACATCCCCAAATTGCACCTTTCTCAGTAACTTTTCAGATTTTTGCAAGTTATGATCGAGAGAAAATAGCAAATTACCATAGCACACTACAAAATTTCTTAGACAAATGTCCAGAAACCAAAGGTATTGAAGATTTTGTTAAAAAAAGATATCTGATTGACCCTCAAAGTAGATTATTAGACGGATTAGAAAGGCATACAAAACGATATGTTGAAGCTAAAACATATTTGGAACAAAAAACAATAGAACTTGGCCTTGAAAACCCGCTATTCTCTTTTGACGAGCATGCTCTTCGCATCGATACAGGCTATGGACCAAAAGAGATGTTGGCTTTATTTGAAAATTTTTTTTCTAATCACGGGATGTTTGATAGAAATTTTTTGGGTTGTGTTTCTTTTTTAGGCCCGCGTCCATTTGACTTTTTTTTACGAGATCATATAAAGCAGGAATACAAAAATACTTTAAAAGCTGAACAAGACTCTATTCTTGCAAGGGCATCAAAAGAATTTGCCAATCCTATAACTTCTAAAAGAAAAATAACCATTGAACATACAAGCGCATTCACAGAGGCAGAACTTATAGAAAAATATTTAGAATCGAATATGGGTCTTATAGTTGGTGAGGCACATGAACATAAAAGTCCTAAACAATTTTTAGTTGATAATATGCCTTTATTCAAATCCATAGGTGTCACGACCTTATATATGGAACATTTACTAGCGGAGCGTCACCAGATATTACTTAATAAATATCAACAATCGTCTCAAGATCAACCTATGCCACGTGAATTAGAACTATATTTAAATTATCTAGATAAAGAACATAAGTTATCAGGTTCTGCTTCCTTTACAGCTGTCCAGAAGTTTATCGCTTTCGTAGGCAGTGGCCATATTGCCAGATGTTTAGATGTGCCCGGCGTTTCAGAATTGCTCAGCTGCCCTAATATCGCCGTATATGATCTAAAGGAAAGCGAGGTAGAATATATTGAACAAGATATCATATATGGCAGCAGTCCTATAACCACACGTTTCGATGTATTATATCATCGTCATCAGGATCATCATCAAGCTAAAAAAATTCGAACTTCTGAAGCAATGGCAATAGAAGAAGACTTTAAAAAAAGGAAACAAATACTGCAAGAGCAATTTATAGCAGAATTAAATAAGCTCAATCAAGATGCTAATAAGTGTAAAGAATTACATACATCTTTGATGACCAAACAAAAATCTTTTTTTGAACAATTGACTCAGGATTTAAAAGAAGAGGCATTGAAAGCTACAATTGATGATTTTCGTGAATCTTGTATAGCTGATGTGGAGGCTGCAGATAAAATCCTGGGGCATGGCTGGCTATATCGTAGCGTTGAAGTCTTGATAAAAGCTGTACTTGGATTATTTGCTGGCATTGGCATGGCTTTAGCATCCTTCGTTGGCCAAGGTTTTCTTTTATCAGCGCATCGTCAACAATTTGCCAATACTTTCTTTACGTTTCATCAAACTGATGAGTCGAGGGCCTTGGACCAGTTTAAAAAGGAAATCTGTCGATGTGTTCAAAACCCATTTTATTGATAGGCATCTATTGCTTTTAGGTCCTATATTTGAGATATTGCTTGTCGAATAAGCTGATTGCCTCTTATACATCTTTTATGAAAAAAAAAATAAAGCTCATTGCCCCGATATTCATTGGCACCATATTGGAATGGTACGATTTTTCAATTTTTGTTTTCTTAGCGCCAATTATGGCTCATATTTTTTTTCCAGCTGCACATAAAGTTGTTTCCATTTTAATGACTTATGCTGTTTTTGCCATCGGTTTTGTTATCAGACCACTTGGTGCGTTATTTTATGGCCAATATGCCGATAGATATGGACGAAAAAAGTCGATGTTATTATCGATGACCATCATTACGCTAGCGACCATGTGTATGGGTTTACTGCCAACTTATGAACAAATAGGCATGTATTCATCTTTATTGATGATCGCATTGCGACTGATTCAAGGCTTTTGTATTGGCGGTGAATCTGCAGGTTCTGCTTTATATATAATGGAGATGTACCCCTATAAACATAGGGGGCTATTATGTTCTTTTATGTGGTCTGCAGCAGGATTTGGCATGCTGTTGGGTTCATTAATCAGCACCATTTTATTTAATCAGTTTACTCAAGAGCAGCTTCATGCCAGTTTATGGCGCATACCTTTTATGTTTAGTTTTTTCACAGGCATTGTTGCATTATATTTTAGAAACAATATCGCTGAGACTTATTTATTTGAATTGAGTAAAAAAACCGCTCAAGTATTGAAAAAAAGAACTCATCAAGTCCTTTTAGAAAATAAAAAAACCATTTTAAACATTGCCTTGTTATATGGTTTAAGCGCAATCATCACCTATATTATATTTGTGTTTATGCCTTTTTACATGAATCAAACCAATGGAATAGATTTAAAATTAAGCACATTAATCACCACCATTGCATTGGCGACAGTTAGTTTTTTAGTTCCCCTTTCAGGGTTTTTATCAGATAAATTGGGTCGAAAAACATGTCTGTATATGGGAGCGATTGGTTTTCTAGTTTTTAGTATTCCGCTGTATTATTACATGAGCATCGCAAGAACGACCTTTAGTTTTATCATTTCAGATGCAATCTTTGTCCTATTGGCCATATTATACCAAGGATCTATCACTGCAACTGTACAAGAATCTAGCTCTACCGAAGTCAGATTTACGATCACTTCATTTGCTTATAATATCAGCTACGGTCTTTTTGGTGGAACAGCTCCTTTAGTGGTTGCATGGCTTGCTAAGGAAACACATCTCAACTTCATACCAGGTATGTATCTAACGTTTTTTTCTTTTTTAGCCTTATGCGCTATTTATCAATTAAAAGAAACATATAAAACAACGATTAATTAAAAGCGCCAAGTCACCCCTAAGGTGCCACCAATCCAATTCCGGTCTCGGTTAAATTCTTGGGGAAACTGCTGTCGTTGAAACAAAAAGCTGGTATTAATCAAGAATTGATCATGAAACAACGAAAAATTAAGGAAAGGACTTAAAATAATTGGGTTTCTCAACACTAAAAAGTTAACGGTTTGTAGATCCGCCAAATCTGGTGTGGTACCACTGCCTATCATCATGCCCCAATACATCCATGGTTCTTTGAGCATTTGTCTAAAACTCATGGTGTATAAAATAGAATTTTCACCACTTCCTGGAAAATAGAAATAAGGTTTAAAGGTCAGCGTTAAATTCTGCAAAACCTCTTTTGAAATGGAGGCCGTAAATCGTGAATATTGGAGGTCATTGACAATGTGATTGAATTGGCCACCAAGAGAAAAGTCAAACAGCTTCGGTAAGACCACAAATGCCTCGCCACTATAGGTATAGTCTGGAAATAAGATAGGTTGATTGGCAACACCGGCAAATAAATCCAGGTAAACATATTTGCCAAGTTTTGGAAAAAATTCAAGCGCATATTGATTGGCCTCTCGTTTTAAACGACTGGCATAATTAACACGTCCATATAACTTGCCAAGAAATGTCTCTCTGCCATAAAAGACACTGGTGTAATTCCAGCCTTGTCGCTTATCTGATATGTAATACAATTGCTGTAATACCCCCAATTCATTGCGGTATGTTTTTTCTTCAGGGGCTTTAGGGATAGGCGCATTAGATGATTGAATAGGCTTATTTGCTTGGGGTTGTAATCTTAAATAACGCAAATCTTGTTGTTTTTTTAATAACTCTACTTGATGACTATTGATTTTTAATCCTTGCGCACAAAGATTTTCTGCCTGTTGATAGTCTTTAAGTTGAATATAGGCATTAATTATCCGAAGACGTATGGCCGTATAATCTGGGTAAAGTGTTAAATAGGGTTTGAGTAAATCAATGCTTGCTTGGTATTGATGTGCTTGAAATAGAACCCCACTGAGCTCAAGAGCGACATCGCCATCCTTGGGATACGCACGAAGATAAGCATTGCCCATTTGTATGGCCTGCGCTCTTGGATAGTCTGTGAGTTTTCCTAGCCATTTGACTATTGCTTGAGATACAGGTTTAGGATCACCGACCTTAAAAGGCACTGTTGTCTGGCGAAGCATATCCATCAGATAATATTTTTTTGAATAGAGTGATAATTCTAATGGGTTAATAATCAAACCCATTGCTGTATATTGCAAGGCTTGATAATAATCAGCGCGTATCGTCAGTAGGCCTGTTAATAGCAGATAAGCATCAATGGATTGCGGTGTTGTTGCTATCACCTGCTTTAAAAGTTGTTCTGCCTGCATGTTTTTTTGTTGCTGAACATAAATACGGGCAATGACCAGATCATAATCCGTATTTTTATGTTCCAATATTGATACATAATTGATCGCGGCTTGATAGGCTTTCTGACGTTCATATTGAATCAAGAGATAGTAATCATCGGCAAGAGCCAACATTGAACATAAACATAACACACAAGCAATTAATTTATGACGCATGGTAAATTAAATCCTCTAAGCTGGCTTCTAATGACCATTGATGTCGATAACTGCATAAACTATACAATAAACTTAAATCAGGTTGACGGTGATAGGTATATTCATGAGCTTCATGGTAGGCATCTTCATAAGAAATAAATTCAATTTGAGATTTGGTTTTAGATAATTCAACAATCAGTTGAGCTAGATTGATGATTGAAATCGATTTATCGTTACCAATATTGATGATTTTGCCACTAGCGGCTTTATTGGATACCAGCTCATCAAGAAAACCGATGAAGTCTCTGACATCACAAAAAGAACGTTCCTGACTGCCATCGCCAAAGACTTGCAAGGGAAGATTATTTTTGGCCGCATAGATAAAGCGCGATACCGCCATGCCGATGTCTTTATTTTGATGAACACCCATGATATTAAATAGACGCAAACAGATGATATCTAAATGATAAATTTCTTGATAAATCAGTCCTTGTGCCTCATTAATCAATTTACTCAAGGGATACGGCAGACGATGTCGCATTTTCATAGAGAGTTGAATATCATCATCTTCTCGACACAAACCTAATCTTCCCCCATACACCTCAGAACTAGACGCTAAAACCACTTTGGCGTTTTTGGCTTCTTTTAGAATAGACTTTAATAAATAGGCGGTGCTTGCAATATTGGTATGTAATACTTCTTCTGGATACTTTAGTTCAACAAATACCCCAACCTTTGCGGCAAAATGATAGACAAGTTCCATATCCTTAAGTCGCCCCATGTAATCATGTTCTTGACACAAGTCCATTTGAAAGTAGGAAAAATTGCTTAGCTTTAACAACGGTGAGATATGAACAAGTTTGTTAATTGCTTGTTGATCAACCCCTGTGACTTTATCCCCCCTGTCTAAATGAAATTTAGCTAAATTTGAACCTAAAAATCCATCTACACCTGTAATAAAAATATTCATTCAGCATGTCGCATCCATTGAGGCAATATACCAATATATATATAAAAGGCAGACTTGTCTAATTAGACTATACTTAAGTCTTAAATGACAAAGGACATCTCATGGAAAAAATCGCTATTATTGGTGCAGGAATTGTGGGACTTGACTTAGCCATATGTATTGCTAAACATTTCGAAGTACATGTCTATGATATTTCTGTAGCAAGGAGTAATGAATTAAAACTACATCATGATAAATTTGATTGCTTCAGCGACCAAGAACTTCAAGACTCAGGCATTTTTTTTCATCACAAACTCGAAGAAATTAAGGATGCCAGCATTTTTATCCTGGCAGTAGCTACGAATATCGACAAGGATTTACGGCCCAATTTAACAATTCTGCAAGTGGCAACAAAAACCATTGCATCGATATTGAAAAAAAATGACATTGTTGTGATTGAATCGAGTGTCTACCCTAAAACCAGCCGTGACATGTTGGTTCCAATTTTAGAACAAAATAGTGGTTTAACTTTCAATAAGGACTTTTATTTATGCTATGCACCTGAACGTTATTCCCCAAATGATCCCGGCTATGAAATGCATAAGATGGCTAAAATTATCGCGCTTTCTGATCCTTGTATTAAATCACGTATCTATCCCATTTATGAACCAATCGTCGACTCCATTTATGATTGCCCCAGTATAGAGGTCGCAGAATGTGCTAAAATACTTGAAAATGTTCAACGTAACACCAATATCGCTTTAATGAATGAATTTAGTCGCATCACCCATGCCTTAGATATTTCATTACATCAAGTCATCAAGGCTGCAGCAACGAAGAAAGGATTCCATTTTTATTTACCAGGGCTTGTGGGCGGCAGTTGCCTTCCTGTGAATCCAAGATATATGGCTTATCAAGCTTTGGTTCACGGTGTGGACACCCCACTATTAAACACCATTTGTGCAGTAAATGACACCATGCTTGATTTTATTTGGACTGAATTTTTCAAATTTTATTTTGAATTCCATAAAACCAACCCTTACCCAAAAATCGCTATTTTTGGTCTTGGTTATAAACCAAATGTGCCTGATTTACGCGCCAGCTTAAATAAAAAGTTTGTGGATAAACTAATGGATGTTGGTTTAACACCAGTGCTGCATGATCCATTTCCAGAAGTCAGTTCACATGTATTGATTCATAGCTGGGAAGAAATTAATGATATTGATATTTGCTTAATTATGTTAAGGCATCAACAGTATTTGGATAAGGGTTTCGAATCTTTTCTTCATTGCTGCAAAAGCAAGGCAGTGATCATGGATATTGGCCATTGTTTTACTGATGCCACAATACCTAAAGGCATTCATTACTGGAGTTTATAGTTAACCAAAACGATAGAATATGCGGGTATAAATTCCATAGAGAAAAGGCATAAAATCAGCTGCTGGATTTAACTCAGATTCGCCATTTCCAGCAGTATATACAAAACCAAATTCGCCCATCCAGTGTTCGCTAAAACCATAATTTAAACCAACCCCAAAACTTGGGGATATGATTTCATTACTGAATACATAATCATCACGATTAAGCCAAGCCATTCCTGCGGTTGCATAAAGTTTTAAGTCAGAATCTTGCCAGGGTACTAAAAATTTACCTTCCAATAAGAGCGTGTAAGTATTGGATTTAAAACTTGTGGCGTTATTATTTTCATAGGAAAACAGGCTTTCCTCATCGAAGTAAATGCTTGCATTAGGATACTTCCAATAAAAAAACTCCATTTGAAATTGAGGAATAACTTCGACCCCACCGCCAACGCCCCATAAAAGACCACCTTCTTCAACATTAATTGGCGTTGACATCGATAGTGCCATATTTTGGTTACCTTTTTCTGGAACCAAGCCACGCCATAATGTTGAGCCATAACCAACACCTGTACCTACAAACCAAGGATATTTAGCTTGCGTTGCCGCAAAAGATGAATAAGTGAAAACAATAGCGCTGATTAAAGCCAAATAACGAACTAAATACATGCTTGACCTGTTTGACTGCATAAAGCACCATCAGCTCTTGAGCCTCCCTTGAGATAGCATTGCCAATCTTGCATACAAATGTCATAGCTTGTGTCTTTTTGGTATTTACATGCGCGTTCAACCGAACCAAAGGTGCTGATCATTCTTTGATATACCAATTGAACGTTATTACACATTCTTGCTGGCAATCCCGATGACTGACAATGACATTGGGCTACTTGAGAAAAGGATTGGCAAAAGCCTGGATCATCTGTAGCCAAAGCTTGCGGGCAATTACTTGCATAAGAAAGTGGCGTCATCAATGCAGCGATTACTATGATTGGTGATATAACGGTTTTTGTTAAAAACATAATTAATCTCATAGACAAAATATTTGAGAATCATACAATGAAATCTAGATGACGAAAAGGGTAATTAGATAAAAAAATCTAAAGTCGATTTTTATAATAAAAACTTGTCAAGGTGGATTTACTTCTTAAAATGCTTTGATTCAAATGCATCATTTGATATCTTTGGTTGATACAGTTATACCAACACACCCTTGAAACATATTTCTTCTTCACTAAGCTTTTAATTTTGCATAGGGATTCAGATGCATTTAGCCAAAAGAATGCTGGTTTTACTTTTATTAGGATGTTCTTCACTGAACTATGCGAATATTTCTTATGATATATTATGGAGCTCTTATACTTTTAATGGCCGATATAAGGATATTTTATATACCGTGGAGCCTCAAATACGCCTCATTGATTTTAGCGGGGTATATCAACAATTTTTACTGAATGAGGGTTTAGGTTTTGGTGGAATTCAACATTGGCAATTTTGGCTTGGCCAAACGATTACAAATAATGATTCACAAACGAATATTGCCGAAGATGTCAGTACAGGTGTTACTGGAGAATATCGATTGTGGCAACAGGTTAATTATTTTCGCAATAAAACACTTGTAGGTGATTTACTATTTAGAACTCGGCTCGAAGAAAGGCATGCTGAGAATTACTCAACCTGGTCTGTTCGTGGTCGAGAGCGATTATTTTGGACCATTCCTTTAATCCAAGAATATGCCATTATCTTAAGTGATGAGGCATTGATTAATCTAAAACGTAGCCCATGGATTACAGCGGGCATATTTGATCAAAATAGAGTGTTTGTAGGGCTCCAAAAACAACTGAGTTCAAGTTTAAGTGTCAACATAAGCTATTTAAATCAATATATCAACACGCCAATTCCTGAAATAAATCATGGTCTATTTTTAAATATCACGTATACCTCTTTAAACTTTTTTGATTGAACTGCGCTAAAGGGAACGTCAATTAAAAGTACTTGAGTTTGCTCTGCGGTCATGACATATTTTGGAAAAACCTATTGAATAAGGATATTT
>RGPR01000077.1 GCA_010030245.1 Gammaproteobacteria bacterium | reverse complement strand
TGGAAGAAGCATCCCAAAGCAAAAGTTCAGGTAAGCATTGGTGGCAAAAAAAACACTTTATTATCTGCCCAAGCCTTGCTCGACTTCCAGGTATCCATAGCCATTGATGGCGAACCTTTAACAAGCGAAGAAATGAATGCGATTTATCAAGCTAATACGGGTTTAATATTATTAAGAGGCCAATATGTTGAAGTGGACGCAGAAAAACTCAAACAGGTACTATCCCATTGGGAACACTTACAAAAACAATCAGCAGATGGCTTATCTTTTATTGAAGGCATGCGCTTACTGGCAGGATTAAATCGTGATTTAAAAGAAACAGCTTTTTCCGATGACATCCACACATGGTCCAGCGTGGAAGCAAGCGAAGAATTATCACAACTGCTTGACAACATACGCCATCCAGAAAACATTCAAATCAAACATCCTGGTGATGCATTAAAGGCAACACTGCGTCCCTACCAATCCATTGGCGTGGGTTGGCTTGATTTGCTCACTGAACTTGGCTTAGGTGCTTGTCTGGCTGACGACATGGGTCTAGGTAAAACCATTCAAATTATTTCCTTACTCCTGCTGAAAAAGCAAAAACAACCCAATAAACCCAGTTTATTGGTTTTACCCGCATCTTTATTGGCAAACTGGAAAAGTGAAATCCAACGCTTTTCGCCTGTGTTGAAAGCACTCTTTCTACATCCTTCTCAATCTAATATGAATGATTTAAAAGCATTGGCAAGTGATGCTGAACAGGCTTTAAAAGCATGGGACCTGGTGGTGGTTACTTATGGGATGCTACAACGTCAATCTTGGTTAACGGCGCTAAACTGGCATTTGATTATCCTGGATGAGGCTCAAGCCATTAAAAATCCAACATCCATACAAACAAAACTTGCCAAAAGCTTGAAAGGTGATGCGAGAATAGCACTCACTGGTACACCGATTGAAAATCGACTAGGTGATCTGTGGTCATTATATGATTTTATTTGTCCAGGGCTCTTGGGGACAAGCTCAAGGTTCAAGCAATTTATCAAATCCATGCAAAACAATGAAAAAGCATCCTATGCGCCTTTACGACAACTGGTGCAACCTTATCTCTTACGAAGACTAAAAACGGATAAATCCATCATCAATGACTTACCTGATAAAATTGAAGTCAACAGCTGGTGTGCGTTAACGCGTGAACAACTTAAGCTCTATACGCAAACTGTACAAGACATGTCGCGCGCCCTAGAATCAACAGATGCTTCTATTCAACGTAAAGGCCTAGTACTTGCATACCTCACCCGCTTCAAGCAAATCTGTAACCATCCAGGGCAATTGCTGGGAGATCAAGATTATGATGAGAAAAGAAGTGGCAAGTTTGAGCGCCTAGCATATCTTTTCGAAGAAATTATCACTCGCCAGGAAAAAGTACTGATCTTTAGCCAATATCGAGAAATGACTGCGCCGATTGCTTCTTTCCTGGAGCGACGATTTGGCGTACCAGGATTGGTTTTACATGGCGGCACCCCAGTTGCCAAGCGCAAAGGTTTAGTTGATGCCTTTCAAAATACCCAAGGATCTGCATTTTTTGTATTGTCATTAAAAGCTGGTGGCACAGGACTTAATTTAACTGCGGCGAATCATGTGATTCATTTTGATCGCTGGTGGAATCCCGCAGTTGAGAATCAGGCCACCGACCGGGCATATAGAATTGGGCAAGATCGTAAAGTATTGGTACATAAAATGATTAGTAAAGGCACCATTGAGGAAAAAATTGACCAATTGATCGCTGACAAGGTATCATTGGCTACTGATATATTACAAGTTAATGGCGAAACATTATTAACGGAGATGGACAACCAGCAATTGCTGGATTTAGTCCGCTTAGATATTAATCATATGATGAGAGATTAGCATGAGATGGGCACCTTATGTTCCCGTTGCCAAGCGACGTGAGAAAGCTACAAAAAAAATACAACAATTAAGTAAAAAAGGCATGGCGATTCAGCCGATAGAAATTGAGGGGCGAACTATTGCCCGAACATTCTGGGGCAAAGCGTGGTGTAGGCATGTAGAATCATGTTGCGATATTGACAACCGCTTGCCACGAGGTCGAAGCTATGTTCGAAACGGCTCAGTCTGCCACCTAGAAATTAATGAAGGCAAAGTCAATGCCATGGTTTCAGGCAGCTCGCTTTATCAGGTGACTATCTCCATTAAACCATTATCCAATGAAAAATGGCTGGCTATCAAAAATACCTGCAGTGGTAAAATCAGTTCGCTATTAGATTTACTAGCTGGAAAACTTTCCTCAGGTGTGATGGATGTGGTGTGTCACCCTCATGATGGCTTATTCCCTTTATCACAAGAACTAAGCCTAGAATGCAACTGCCCTGATTGGGCAAGCATGTGTAAACATGTGGCAGCTGTTCTATATGGGGTAGGTTCAAGACTTGATAATGATCCGGCTCAGCTATTCAAATTGCGTGCTGTAAATTTTGAAGAGTTGATCGATGTTCATCAGGCCATTACTGAAGTGACCTCAAGCAAATCAGGACGCAGAAAACATCTAGATGATTCAGCGCTGAATGAATTATTCGGGATTGATAGTACTGAGGAATTAAAGCCTGTGATGCCTAAAACATCCCAGCCAACCTTCCCTTCGACATTAACGGGACAAGCAATAATGCAAAAGCGAATGGCACTTGGATTAAACAAACAAGCTTTTGCAAAAAAAGTTGGGGTGAGCCCAGCAACAATCACCGCATGGGAATCAAGAAGCAAGGGCGTGATTTCACCACAGGCGGCCTCACTTGAAAAATTAAAAGCCATCTGGGTAATCACTTAAAGCCAGTAACTTAGCCTCAAACTCAAGTATTGCCTTGGTGGGGCTATAAAACTTAAACCTTTAATCAACACTTTCTACAGCTGCTATCTTTTGACAAAATAAGCAACGTGGTCTATATGTTAAACGTGGTTATTTTTCAAACATGGAGAACATCATGAAAATATCATTAGTTGCAATAATACTTACTCTGTTTACCTTCAATGTTTATGCTGAAAGAACTGGACCGGTAGGAACGGATTGCGAAAGTAAAGGTGAATGCACAGCTAAAAATGGAAAATGCATTAAGTGCACAGCCAAAGATTCAAAGCATAAGAAAGCATCACATGTGGGGGCTTCATCCCAGAAAGCTTGCGTCGCATATGGTGGCTGCTGATAGGTATTGCGGGATGTGCATAGCCAAAGTAAACATGACATACCACCGCATCATAAGAAAAGCCTAGTCTATGCTAGGCTTTTGGGGATAGATAAAGTTAGTCGATAAGCCGGGTTCTGTCGTGGACAACCATTCATCTGGGATAAATGTCACCATTTACCTCATGCAACCTACCCGAATTCCACACGGGTCGTGTGTTTTGATTCACATCAAATGAATTCCTATTTGGTCTTGCTCCAAGTGGGGTTTACCCTGCCACAACTGTTGCCAGTTGCGCGGTGCGCTCTTACCACACCATTTCACCCTTACCTTTGCAGGCGGTATATTTTCTGTGGCACTTTCCGTAGACTCACGTCTCCCAGGCGTTACCTGGCACTTTACCCTATGGAGCCCGGACTTTCCTCACCCTTGCAAGCAAGGGCGCGATTGTCTGACTAACTTTAAAAGGGGTCATTAATCTTCACGAGTTCCAATGAATTCATCATCAAAGTAACGCTTTAATTTAGTACGTAAGGTACCACGGCTAACACCTAAAACACGAGCAGCTTTAGATTGGTTATACCGGGTCAATTCCATTACTGTACGGAATAAAGGACCTTCAATTTCTTCCAAAACCAATTCATAAAGATTTAAATCAGCTTCTTTATTGCCATTGGAGGTTAAATATTGACGAACAACTTTGACCACATGTTGTGACAAAGTATCGTTTTGAGCTTCAGTTGCGATCATATTCATGATTTTCTTATACCTTATTCTACATATTATTAATTTAAAATGCGAAATTCAAACAGAATTTACACCATGGTATCAATGATACCAAAAATCACAAACAATGTAAATATTGTTTTAATAATATTCTTTTATTAATTTAAGCTTAAATCATTATTTCACTGAAAAGCTTTCTCCGCAACCACAATGACCACTTTCATTTGGATTTTCAAAACTAAACTTAGATTGCAGCCCCTGTTTGATATAATCTATTTTCAAACCTTTAAACAATGGATATGCTTTTTTGTCAATCACAAGCACTATTTGTTCGTTTAATGGCAGCTGGTAATCATCTTGAGGTATTGCGGTTAATGCCTGAAAATCATAGCGATAACCAGAGCAGCCACTTTTTTTTAAACTTAAACGTATACAAATGGCATGTGCTGTCGATTGCGCTACTTTTAATAAACGCTTAATTGCTGCAGGACTCAAAAAAATCTCTGGTGTATCACTTGGGGTATAATATTGAACGCTCATGCTAGCTCTCTATGCAATTTAAGTACACATTTTAATTGATTTCACGCAAATGAGGTATCTCTTTTTTTAAAATCTCTTTGGTTTGCGCAATCTCTTGATGGGTTGTCATTCGCCCTAGACTTAAACGAATACTTGCCCTTGCCAAATAGTCTTCAAGCCCAATTGCTTTTAGCACATGGGAACTACCACCTAAGGCAGCCTGACATGCTGATTGACTCGATAACATCAAAGGATAAAGCGCTGTGATCAAATCGCTGCCATCTACCCCCCTCACACTAAAATTAAGATTATGAGCAACCCGCAGCTTTATACAGCCATTGAACACAATACCTTCGATGGCTTGCAAGGTTTGTTCAAACTCATGACGATAGGCAAGCAGTTGTTGCATTTCAGTTGTTCTAATCCGATTCATTTTTTCAAACGCATGAGTCATCCCGACAATCAAAGGCAGGGCTTGTGTCCCAGGACGCAAGCCTTTTTCTTGACCTCCGCCAAATAGCATCGGTTTTAATTGGATGCGGGGTTTTTGTCGAATATATAAAGCCCCTACGCCCTTGGGCCCATACACCTTATGCGCTGAAAAAGACATCAAATCCACATTGAGCGCACGCACATCTGTACCCAATGGCCCAAAACTTTGGGCGCCATCAACATGCAATAAAACCCCCTTAGATTTCAACAAGGCAGCGATGGCAGGAATATCTTGAATCACGCCAATTTCATTATTGACCTGCATCAATGAACATAATATGGTATCTGGCCTGATGGCTTGTGCAATACTGTCTATTGAAATCAGTCCATCACTTGCAGGCGTCAGATAGCTCACACTAAAGCCTTGCCGTTCGAGTTCTTCAAATACATTCAATACCGCTTTATGTTCTGTTTTAGCAGTGATCAAATGCATGCCCTGCCTTGAATAAAAATGCGCCGCACCAAAAATGGCAATATTATTTGCCTCTGTCGCCCCTGCAGTAAAAATAAGCTCGTCAGCTTGGGCATTGATACAAGATGCCAAACGTTCACGATGAAGCTCGAGTGCTGTTAATGCCTCTTGACCTAATCGATGATTCAAAGAACCAGGATTGGCCATCAAATGGACATCGTTATAGTAAGGGAGCATTGCCGCCAATACCTCGGGATCAAGGGGGGTTGTTGCCATGTAATCTAAGTAAATTGGCTTGCTCATCGCAGCTTTCTCATGATTTGAGTTAACATGCCTCTTAAGATATTCATTTCTGAAGTATAGATAGGTATACGGTTAAACAAGCGTTTTAATTTAGGCATCAAGCGTTTTGGTTCGCTTGCCTGCATAAATTCTATCGCTATCAATACATCCTCTACATGTTGGTAAAATTGACTCATGGCCGCTTGATTCACGACCGCTTCTTCCATATTCGCACTCAAAACATCTGCCTCCCCCAATTGTTTAAACAATTCATACGCAATGATTTGCACTGCCTGAGATAAATTCAGTGAGCGATAAGCCGATGAGGTGGGGATCATCACCCCCGCCTGACATAGCCATAGTTCATCATTAGTTAAGCCTGTGCGTTCTCGGCCAAACACAATCGCTATTTTTGCTGGAAGCTGCTGTTTAATTGCAGCGGTCATATCCGATGGCGTCAACATCGGCCAAGTCAAATCACGTGGTCTGGCAGTACTGCCATAGACATATTGGCAATCAGCAATTGCTTCCTCAAGGCTTGCACAAATCACGGCATTCAATAACACATCTTCTGCGCCAGAAGCCAGAGCTGTGGCCTCCGGATGGGGAAAGGTTTTCGGTGCCACAAGACATAAATGCTCTAACCCCATGGTTTTCATCGCTCGTGCTGTAGAGCCGATATTGCCGGGATGGCTTGTTTCAACCAACACGATTTTAATTAAATCTAAACCCATAGTTCTCACTTTAAATTGTTTCAATTGATGATTGCTGCTTTAAAAGCCACCCTGTTTCTGATATAATAACCTTTTTTTGTAGCTAATTAAAATCTATGGAACCATTAGTCAACGTCGCCGTGCAAGCAGCTCGGCAAGCCGGTGAATTTATTCGCCGTAATCAAGAAAAAGCAGCGTTTTTAGACGTTAAATATGATGCTATCAAAGGCGAATCAACTCAAGTTGACATTCAAGCTGAAAACATCATTATTTCGAGTATTCGTAAAAAGTACCCAAAACATAACATCTTATCCGAAGAACATGGTTTCATCGACAATCAAAGTGATACCACTTGGATTATTGATGCCCTAGATGGCACCAAAAATTACTTACATGGTATTTCTCATTATGCCGTTTCGATTGCTGTGCAACAAAAAAATTCAATTGAACATGCGGTCGTACTCGATCCTGTGCGTCATGAATGTTTTACAGCAAGTAAAGGCCGCGGTGCACAGCTTAACAATCGTCGTCTGCGTGTGGGACAAAGCAATTTAATTCAACGCTCTCTCGTTGCCACTGGCAAATTTCAAGTGAATGAACACAGTCAAACTCATGTGCGCGATTTTTTTAACAAAACCGCTAGTATCCCAAGTCTAAGACGCATGGGTTGTACTTCCCTAGATTTGGCTTATGTAGCCAGTGGGCGATTTGATGCTTATTTTACCTATAAACCCAATCCTTGGGATTGTGCTGCTGGCATGTTGTTAATTTTAGAAGCAGGTGGTATTGTCTGTGATTTCCAAGGCGAATCTCAAACCCTGCCACCAAGTGAATTGCTAGCAGGCAACATTAAACTCACTAAATTAATTCTCGATAATTAATCATCAAAGCCCCAAGATTAGGGGCTTTGTTATCACTTTAATGAAGTTTTAGACCTTCAAACTGACTCCCTAATACCACACTCATCGAGGCACCCATATTGCGTGACACCTGATCAATTAAATTCGGCTTTTCGGTGTAATCTATCACATCATCTAGATTGATTTTGTCACGTAATATTTCACCACTGCTGGCAAATCCATCGATAAGCCCTCGATCTTTACCCTCAATCCCTGTCCATGGTAAGCCTGAGAAGGTATTCTCATCAATTTTTAAACGTGAACCTCGACCGAGTTTCACTTTCTCAATAAATTGTTGGTGAACTTGATCAAGCATATGTTGTAAATAGACTTTTTGCCCAGGTACTTCTGCAGAGAATGGGTCCAGTAGCCCCTTATATTTCCCTGCCGTATAAAGACGACGAGTCACCCCTAATTTATCCATCACTTGACTGAAACCAAAACCACTGTAAATCACCCCAATTGAACCGACCATACTTGATGGATTGGCGTAAATCTCTTGGGCTCTAGAGGCCACATAGTAGGCTGCAGACACACAAGAATCGACACATACGGCATAAACCTTCACCGTTGGGTATTTTTTCTGATAATAACCTAAAGTATTAAACATATAATCTGCCTGCACTGGGCTACCACCAGGACTATTTAAACGCACAATCAATGCCTTCATATTTGGATTTTTATAAGCTCTCCCGAGCCCTTTACTGAAATTATCAGCATTGGCAGGCGAATTTTCAGCGATTTCACCTTTGATATCAATCAGGCCTACATGAGGTTTGGCTTCTATTTTCTTTTCTTCCAAATAAGCCAGCACCATTTGTGAAATGATAAACACAAAAAACAAAATAAACATACCACGTTTAAAGAGACGCCAACGACGTTGACGTTTTTGCTGAACCACAAAATCATGCACCAAATAATTTAATACGGTTTGCGAATCATTAAAATTATCATTTGTTGACATAAAAGACCTTGAATTTTTTCAAATATAAGCCATTTTAAAGATATAGCCGTATAAAATCAAACTAAGCGAGTACGTTATGCGATTTGATAAATTAACCACCTCTTTCCAAAATGCCATTCAAGATGCCCAATCTCACGCTTTAGGCTATGAAAACAGTGTTATCGAACCAGAACATCTCCTTTGGGCCTTGCTTGAAGATCAACATGGCAGTAGTCGCCCTATTTTGGTAAGCGCATCGGTTAATTTAGCTGAATTGAAATCAAAACTACAACAACGCATCCTGGCATTTCCAAAAGTATCCGGCTCACAAGACATCCATGTCTCCAACCATTTGATGCGCTTATTAAACCAAACTGAAAAACTCGCCCAACAACATCAAGATCAATATATCCCTAGTGAATGGTATATATTAACTTCGGTTGAAGACAACTCCCCTTATGGAGAAATGCTTAAAGAATGTGGCGCCAAATCACAAGCCATCAAAAAAAGTATTCTAGCCCTGCGCGCTGGGGAAAAGGTTGCGGACCCCAATGCCGAAGATCAACGCCAGGCTTTAAAAAAATTCACCATCGACATGACAGAGCGCGCAGAAAATGGCAAATTGGACCCGGTGATTGGTAGAGACGATGAAATTCGGCGCACCATTCAAGTATTACAACGGCGAACGAAAAACAATCCTGTCCTCATTGGTGAACCAGGTGTTGGTAAAACTGCTATTGTTGAAGGTCTAGCCCAACGGATTATTAACGGCGAGGTACCTGAAGGCTTAAAAAATAAACGTCTATTATCACTGGACATGGGTGCTTTAATTGCC
>RGPR01000076.1 GCA_010030245.1 Gammaproteobacteria bacterium | reverse complement strand
TGGGATTTGCAAATCCCAGGTAAAGGTATTTTAAGCAAGCAAGCCCAGTGATTTTACGGTATCGCGTTCTTCACGTAATTCATTTAAAGTACGCTCAAACATGTGTTTGGCATAGTCAGTTTCTAAACCAAAGCCCTCAACCACTTCAACAACACTTTGCTCCATACCCAGGCTGCGAATAAAACCATGCTCATTGCGAGATGGGAAAGAAAATATTAAACCCTCATCAACACCATATTGTCCCTGGGAAGATGACGCCACTGAAAACACTTCGCCATCAGGTGTATCGGTTGTTAACATTTGAATACTATGCATCACCCCATTTGCAGCAGATGCGGCAGAGGATGCGCCACGTGCCTTAATCACTGCAGCTCCGCGCTGTTGAATGGTTGGCACAAATTCGTCTTGAAACCAGGCTTCATCTGGTATCACTTGCAATGCTGGTCGACCATCTATTTTGGCATGATAAAAATCAGGGAATTGCGTTGCGGAGTGATTTCCCCAAATAATCATTTGACTGATTTCTTCAATATCCACATTGGCTTTAATCGCTAATTGGTTTCTTGCGCGCAATTCATCTAAGGCAGTCATTGCAAAAAAGCGGCTATCTGGAACATCAGGCGCATGATGTTTGGCAATCAAGCAATTGGTGTTGCAAGGATTTCCGACCACAAAAACACGCACATCACTACTGGCATAATTATTGATGGCACGGCCTTGTTCGACGAATACATTGCCATTGATTTGTAATAAATCGGAACGCTCCATCCCTTGTTTACGAGGAACAGAACCCACTAATAAAGCCCAATTCACACCGTCCATCGCGGTTTTTAAATCAGAGGTTAGCGTCATCTGTTTCAAGCGTGGAAAAGCGCAATCTAGAAGCTCCATTTCGACGCCACGAAGTACTGGCATGGATTGTTCTAATTCAAGCAGGTTTAATTCAACATCAACATGGGGGCCAAACATTTGCCCAGATGCGATTCGAAATAATAAAGCATAGCCGATTTGACCTGCGGCACCTGAAATGGCCACTCTCACACGTTTATTCATGTTTTCCTCTCTCAATACTAATAGGGATGTGATTATATAATTACAGACGAAACGCTAATCCAATGCGTGCAGACCAAGAAAGTGGTTCAAATCAAGATAAAAAGATTAGATCGTTCCCATGTCATCATGACATGCAAGATGATTATAACCAAGATAACTGGAATTTACTAGCAACGTTGCCGCCGATTGGCGTCATGATGCAAACTATGCTAAAATTTTCTCTTTTTTGTGTCCATGCGTCATGTCTGCACCCATTAGTCTATATATTCATATCCCTTGGTGTATTCAAAAATGCCCCTACTGTGACTTTAATTCCCATCAAAAAAATGATGTATTTAACGAGTCCCGCTATGTTGATTGCTTGCTTTTGGATATGCAACAAGATGTAGAACGTTTTCAACGCAAATTCATCCACTCCATTTTTATAGGTGGCGGCACCCCTAGTCTTTTTTCAGCCAAGGCCTATGAGCAACTATTTACAGGCCTCAATACACTTGTTTCTTGGTCCAATGAAATTGAGATCACCTTAGAAGCCAATCCTGGGACATTTGATCAAAGTCGATTTCATGATTACCGTGCGCTTGGCATTAACCGCTTATCGATTGGCGTGCAATCTTTCCAAGATGATAAGTTGAAAACACTTGGTCGTATCCATGATGCAACAGCTGCAATTGCAAGCATTGACGCAGCAAAAAAGGCGAATTTTGAACACATTAATATCGATTTGATGTACGGGCTCCCGCAACAATCTGTTGCAGATGCCCTTCATGACTTAAATATGGGTCTTGCTTTACAAAGCGATCATCTGTCATGGTATGAACTCACCATTGAACCCAATACCCTATTTTATAAACGCCCACCAACATGTCCTGATGAGACAACGATGCTCGCCATCGAAACCGAGGGCCGCGCGCTTATTAAAGCACATGGGTTTGAGCGTTATGAAATCTCTGCCTATGGCAAAAATGGGGCCAAAAGCCAGCATAATCTTAATTATTGGCGCTTTGGTGATTACTATGGGATTGGTGCAGGTGCACATGCTAAAATAACAACGCAAGACGGCAAAGTCATTCGAACGGCAAAACGTCGTCAACCTTCAAGTTACTTGGCAGCAGATGGACACTTTATTGCTGAAGAAAACCTAATTGAATCAGCAAGCGCATTAAGCTTTGAATTTATGCTCAATCAAGCTCGCCTGCTTGAACCAATTTCATTTCAACACTTTGAAACTCAAACAGGTTTAAAGCGGGCAGATTTACTTGAACAACTCAAGCATGCACAAGCGCTTGAGTTGATTGATCTTGATGCTGATGGTTTTCAACTAAGCGCCAAAGGCATTTGTTTTAGCAATGAGCTCGTACAGCTGTTTTTAGGCTAGGCTTCAGTTTACAATCCAATTAGGCTTGGTTATACTTTTGAATTTGCTTTTATGGAGCCAATATGAGCCAATATTTTATTATGTTAATCACCATATTGCTTGCCTATTTATCTGGCTCATTATGTGCCGCAGTGATTGTTTGTAAACTCTTTGGTTTAGCTGATCCCAGGGATGCAGGTTCAAACAATCCAGGCGCAACTAATGTCTTAAGACTACATGGGAAAAAATATGCCATCATGGTCTTAGTTGCGGACATGCTCAAAGCCACCATTCCTATTGCGATAGCCCATATTTTAGGTCTAGCGCCAGTGTATTTAGCCTGGATGGGTCTTGCTGCCGTCTTGGGTCACATGTATCCAGTCTTTTTTAAATTTAAAGGTGGTAAGGGTGTTGCCACCACTCTTGGTGCTTATCTCGGCATTCATCCATTATTAGGATGCATCGCGCTAGGCATTTGGGTTGGCGTGGCAAAGTTAAAAGGCTATTCTTCCCTTGCTTCATTAGCAACAGCCATTTCAGTGCCCTTTATTGCCCTTGGTTTTTATCATGATAGCAATATTCTTTATCCATTGATTGGCATCAGCATATTGGTCATCGCTAAACATCACGAAAATATTGAGCGCCTTATCCATGGGGAAGAAGGCAAAATAAAGCTATAATCCAGACATAAGGGGCCAACGGGGTTTAACGAATATTTGATGGTCTTCATCAAATTGTCCACGCTCAGCATACCGACTGCCAGCATAAGCAATCATCGCCCCATTATCTGTACAAAACCTCAATGCTGGATAATATACCTCAACACCAATAGGATTTAGAACTGTCTCCACATGGGTTCTTAAAAACGCATTAGCAGCCACCCCACCTGCTAAAACAACTTGTGACACACCTGTTTCAATCACTGCTCGTCTGGTTTTTTCAACCAAGGTTTCAATAACCGCTTGCTGAAATGCATGGCTAATTCCGGCTCGACTATGTTGATCTTTGGCTGATTTTTGCCAAGCATTTAAGGCATGGGTTTTAAGCCCACTAAAACTAAAATCAAATCCAGGTCTATCTAGTAATGGTCGTGGAAATGCTTTGATATCCATGGCTAAAAATGCCTCCAGCGAAGCTGATTCTGCTAACGCGCGACCACCAGGATATGATAATCCCATCACCTTAGCAGTTTTATCGAACGCCTCACCAGCAGCATCGTCAATGGTTTCACCTAAAAGAATATAATCACCAAGTGCTTGTGCTAAAATAATTTGGGTATGCCCCCCCGAAACCAATAAAGCCAAAAATGGGAATTGAATATCAGCAAACTCCATTTGAGATACCAAAATATGCGCTTCCAAATGATGAACGGCAATGCTTGGAATATTGAGCGCATAAGCCAGGCTTTTGCCAAAACATGCGCCAACAAGCAGTGCACCGATAAGCCCTGGTCCTGCTGTATAAGCAATGGCATCAAGGTCAGCAAGACCTAAATTAGCCTGCGCGCACACCGCCTTTAACAAGGGGATAATTTGACGAATATGATCGCGAGAAGCAAGCTCTGGCACGACCCCACCAAATGGTTGATGCGCTTCTATTTGAGAATAGACTGCATGCGCTAACAGCCCCTGCTTGTGATGATAAATGGCAAGCCCTGTTTCATCACATGATGATTCAATACCAAGAATAAACATAAATAATGTATTAAACAAAAAAATATGCATCATTGTAACAAAATTAGCAATTGACCGCAAAATATACCTAAAAACGAAAAAGAATATGCCCGAAACACAAAAAATTAATTTTTATTTCAATTTTGAACACATCCTGCACGTTTTTTTAATCAATCTACTTGACGTGGTTAAAAATGCACAATAAAATTGGCAACTCTATATTTTTTGTATTAAAGAACATATTATTGAGGGTTAACAATGCCAACAATTCGCGTTAAAGAAGGCGAAAATCCAGAATACGCATTACGTCGTTTCAAACGTTCATGCGAAAAAGCAGGTCTTTTGACAGAATTACGTCGTCGTGAGTTTTATGAAAAACCAACTGCCGAACGTAAACGTAAACAAGCTGCTGCGGTTAAGCGTTATCAAAAAAAATTAGCTCGTGAAACAGTTTCTTCTAAAACCTTAAGAGGCAGAAGAAGACGTTCATGATAGATAAAGCCAAGATCCAGGATGATTTGCATCAAGCCATGCGCTCCAGAGATAAACCTCTGGTTCAAGCTTTACGCTTAATCTTGGCTGCTATCAAACAAGTTGAAGTCGATGAGCGTATCGAGGTCAATGCTGATCGTCTTTTAGCCATCCTTAGTAAAATGGCTAAGCAACGTCAAGAATCGATTGATCAGTATCGCCAAGCCAATCGGCTAGATCTTGTTGAACAAGAAGAATATGAGCTTAAGCTGATTCAAGCCTACCTACCCCAACCCTTATCTGAAATAGAATTAGTTGAGATGATTGAAAAAACCATTCAAGAACAATCAGCTTCAAGTATTCGTGATATGGGTAAAGTCATGAATGTGCTCCGCCCCCAGTTGACTGGTCGTGCTGATCTCTCTAAAGTAAGTGAACTGATTAAACAAAAGTTAGCTTAATTTTTCATGGCCGGAAGTATTCCACAAGCATTTATCGACGAGTTATTATCCCGTGTGGACATTGTAGAACTCGTTGATGAATACTTGCCATTAAAGAAAACAGGTACGAGCTTCACTGCGTGCTGCCCTTTTCATCAGGAAAAAACCCCTTCTTTTAATGTCATCCCCCATAAACAATTTTTTTATTGTTTTGGCTGTGGTGCCAGTGGCAATGCCATCAAATTTCTGATGCAATTTTTACACATTGAGTTTCCTGAAGCCATTAAAGAGCTGGCTCATAAATTAGGGTTGCAAATTCCAGAAAACACCAGCGCCACCCCTAATGTTACCCTGCAACATAGCCAAGATTTGTTGCAAAATATCAAAAAATATTATCGCCAAGCGCTTTATCAACGGCCAACTGCCGTAATTGATTACATCAAAACCAGACATTTAAATCAAAGCGTCATTGATGAATTTGAACTAGGCTATGCCCTTCCTGGCTGGCAAGATCTGCAACACCGATTTCCAAAACAACAATCACAATTGTTAGAAACAGGCATGATCATCACAAAAGAACATGGCAAATATTATGACCGTTTTCGACATCGCCTCATGTTTCCACTCCACAATCGTCAGGGTAAATTAATTGGCTTTGCTGGACGCGTGATTGATAAAGATCATAAACCTAAATACATGAACTCTCCTGAAACCACCCTCTTTCACAAACAAAAAGAACTATATGGGCTCTATCATGTGTTAAAACATCAAGTCAAACCACCCTATATTCTGGTGGTTGAAGGTTATCTTGATGTCATTTCCTTATTCCAGTACCAATTGCCTTTAGCAGTGGCCACCATGGGCACAGCCACCAGCCCTTTTCATCTACAACTCCTACATAAATATACCGATGATATTATTTTTTGCTTCGATGGCGATGATGCTGGACGTCAAGCGGCATGGCGTGCACTGGAAAATGCCATTTCAAGTTATAATCATATCGCCAGTATTCGCTTTCTTTTTCTACCCGAACATCATGATCCAGATAGCTTCATTCGAGAACATGGAAAAGAGGGTTTTGAAACATGTATTGCTAAAGCGATTCCATTGCACCACTATTTTCAACAAGAAATGCAGCGTCTTTATGGCAAATCTGGGCAGCAAAAACTTGTTGCTGAAGCTAAAAAACATTTGGATAAACTTGATGATGGACCAGGAAAAGAACTCATCATGGAGTCACTAGCCAGTCAGCTGCGCTTAGACCCTTATCGTCTGCGTCAATGGCTTGCCATCAGTGGACAACAGCGAGAACCGCAACCGCAACAAAAAACACAGCATACAACCCCGATGCGACTCGCATTAAGCCTTTTGTTGCAGTACCCCCATTTATTAAACACCATTCCCCAAGATACCCAAGATGAATTAAAACAATTCTATCCTGAACCCCTAGGTATGATCATGGATTGTATTGCTGAAAATCGACATTTAAGCACTGCAGGACTTGTTGAGCACTTCCAACATAGCCATTTTTATGATGCCTTTAATAAGCTTGCTATTTTCCAACACCAAATTGATACAGAAAAGTTAAGCAGCACCTTAGCAGATGTTTTTGGCTTTTTAAGCCGTCAACAAGAAAATGCCAAAATCGATAAGCTCATTTTGCAATTAAAACAAGGTGGTTTATCGGATCAGGAAAAAAACACCTTGCAAACACTCCTAAAAAAACGCCATCAACCAAAACTTCAGTAAAGTATTTTGAGTATATGTTTTTTTAGATATAAAAAAGCCGAGAATATTCTCGGCCTTCAAGTATCTTAAGTGTATTAAGGTTTGTTTCCAACACTATCTGGTTCTAATTGTTGCCTCTTTGGCGCTGGTTCTGTAGCAGCAGCTCCTCCCGAAGGAACAAAAATGCCTAGGCTAGCAGCTAAACCGGCTGATGGATATTCACTCACAGAAGCACTTGATGTTAATTGTCCTATCCATGAAGCATGAAGTGCATTTACCAAAGCATTTGGTTGTTGAAGCATATCTGGTATTGGCTGAGCAAATAAGACCACCATTTTGCCTTGGGCTCTTAATCCAGCGACTTCAGCTTCCTCTACAGGTGTAGGCATATATCTTATTGCTCCTGTTTTATCATCTACCTTAATCTCATAAGTATATGGCCTATAGATAAATGCCTCTGGCGCTGTCTCTCCTAAAAGTAAAGCAAGATCAAAGTCATAAGGACAAATATGATCTACTATTGTCATTCTAGCTTGCATGACAACCTCCCCCTGAGCATTTAGTTTAGGCTTCATTTTAGCTTGCATTCTAGCTTGCATGACAGCCTCCCCCTGAGCATCTATTTTAGGTCTGGCATCCTCATCTCGAACATATTCCATAACAGGTTGCCCATCAGGTCCCAGAATAGGTTCCATAACAGGTCTAGCTTCTGCATCTAAAACAGGTTCTAAAACAGGTTCCATCACAGGTCTAGCTTCTGCATCTAGAACCGCTGCTCGAATTTGGTTTGCAGGGAGTCCCCAGTTCCAAGCTCGACCCTTGGCATACAACAACTTTAGTTTTGCCATTTCCGGTCCTATACCTAAACTGACATCACCAGCTGCAGCTCTGTCTACATTAGATTTTAGCATTTGTGCCCAAGTATTACCTGCCCCTTTGAATGCATCTGTTGGCATACATACAACTCTTTCAAGAGGAAGTTTTGGAAATATATTGCACAGTACATGTTGTGCAGCGTCAGGATCAGCTGCTAAATTATAATTATCACCGAAGATATTTAGACTATTATCTTCGCTAAATAACATACCAATGATCCTTACTTTAGCCAAATGCGCATCAGTTAAGATTGCTTTTTTATGCTCATCTGCTAAAGCAGTTAGTGGGCCTGCCAAGGTTATTTGAATGGCCGTTGCTTCATCGTATTCGGCTTGCATAGCAGCGATTGCAACAACATCGCTTGCATCAACATATTCAATGCCGTAGTTTACTGTCTGTTGACCTAAGTAGGTTCTGGCCAACGCAGTTGCAAGCATCCCAGCTTCAATTCGCTGTTCATATGAGTTTTCATGCTGCGCTCGCACATACGCATCATATTGCTCAGGTGTACGCGTCGAAATCTCTATCTTCCCATCTTTTTCTGTAAATAATGGATAATAATCAGCCCGAGATCTCATGGTGTGTCCAAGACAATCATGAATAGGTTCGCCTTGAATCAAGCGTAATCGATTCAAAATACCAGGATTTGCTGCTACCAAACTAGCTATATCTGGATCTGCTAATAATTGATGCAACACATTTGCCATCACAATGGTATTAGCCTCACGACTATGTTCTTCGAGGCCATGATGTTCATTTCCTGCACTTTTTAAATAAGGTCCAATAACCCGCTTGCCGATATTAGCTGGGAGGGTAGTGTGCGGCGTTTTCTCAGCTGTTGCAAAAGTTTCATACCTGACCACTGGACCGTGGGGTGAACTAGTTACCGTCATAGGTACATAATGAAAATTAGTATGTACTCCTGTCAATGTTAGATTAATACGTGACATATCTTTTGTAGCGACGCCCTCTTGTAATAGCCTCTTTATTTTTTCAACAGCCAAAAAATAATTATCAGTATCAGGTGCATCGAAAAACAAACTTTGTACAGTATTACTAGGCATTTCAGCTCTCCTTTGAACTTTAATGTATGTCAATTTATATACAAAAAATAAATAACATTTTAACTCGAGTTTAGCCATTTTTGAATAATTAGATAAGGGATTTTAGATTAGAAAAGAGTTGCCAACGTTAAGAAACTCTTTATCATGTGTTTTGCTTAGAAATACATGGAGTATTAACGTTGACGACCGACATTTTAGCAGTTTTAGCGCCATTTGCATTAGAATTTTCACGCCCTGTTGTACCAAGATGAAAATGTCACATATGATTATGATCTAACCTAAATGTTTCATAGAACATTTAGGGAGGATTGTTGTATGGAGGTACTTGTGATGAATCATCAGGAAAGGCAAAG
>RGPR01000075.1 GCA_010030245.1 Gammaproteobacteria bacterium | reverse complement strand
ATTAATGCTAAACCATCGGTATTGATATCCCCTTGTAACGCACGGTCAAAGTCATCAACTATTGGTAACAACTGTAACAAAAGTTCGGCACGTGTTGTTTGAGTCCATAATAATCTATCTTTTTCTATACGTTTTTTATAATTCTGAAAATCAGCACCTAAGCTCAGCAGTTGTCTTTTTGTTTGTTCTAGTTGATCTTGTGTTGCTTGAAGCAGATCATTTGATGCTGTTTCTTCTGTTTCTAAATGTTCATCAAAGTTATTGTTTTCCATTGATATTCCCCATTGTTCGTAGCCCTTGTCACGCCATAGTTTCAACGACGGCGGATGGCGTAACTTATAATTTATTTTTAATTTTTTTTATTTTATTAAGAAATTTATGTAGTTAATTATGGTATAAAAAGGAGGTTTTTGTCAAATTCAAAATCTTATCTGTCATCCAGAGTGAGCGGTGTGAAACACTGTGAAGCGTGGGACCCATTGAGTTGTATAAAGTCATACTTCGGGGGCTTTGTTAAGGCAAAGTTTATTGCTAGGCGTAAAATATAATAAAAGTACTATAAAATTTATGGGTTTAATACAATGTCCATAACGCATTAATAGGCAATGCGCATAATTTTTTATCAAATTGTAGAGTATCTTGTCCTGTATATAAAACAATGCCTTGTACAAATTTTTCTTGAGCAACTTCTTGTAAGTGTCGTAATCCTTTAAAATCATTGACTGAAACACTGCCACTGCTTTTTATTTCAATGCCAATAATATTTCCTTGAGCATCTTCAATAACTACATCAACTTCTATACCACTTACGGTACGATAATAATAAACCTCTACACGTTTTTGTGTCCATCCAGCTTGTTTTATCAGTTCATTAATAACAAAATTTTCTAATAAAATACCAGTAAACATGCCTCCATGTGGTACATAATTTTCAAAGTTAATACCTAATAAAAAACAAAGTAATCCTGTATCGTTGAAGTATACTTTTGGTGATTTAACTAAACGACTTGTCATATTGCGTGACCATGGTCGTTGAAAATGCACTAAAAAAACTGTTTCTAGTAATGTTAAATAGCGATGAAGCGTTGTGCTTGGTATTTTAGATTCACGAGATAAGTTGGCAACATTAAGTAAATTTCCAGCACGCGCAGCTAAAAGATTAAGTAAGTACGGAAGCGCGGTAATGCCATCAATAGCAGCGATGTCTTTAATGTCTTTCTTTAAAAGAGAATCAACATAAGCTTTAAACCATAATTCAGTTTTTAGGTGATCATAATTTTGATCGCTATTAATAGCAGGATAACCACCAAGTCCTATTTTTTTAAAAAGATCTGTTATTGAACAATCAAATTTTATATCAGGTATAATACCTTTAAAGAGTGTATCTATAAAGTTTTCTTGCACCCCAATAAGTTCCCCTTGAGATAAGGGGAATAGTTCTAGAATCATCATTCTTCCAGCAAGTGAATCTCCTAATCGAGGAATAAGAAATAGATTTGCAGAACCAGTAAGTGCATACATACCATTTTGGCGGTTTTCATCGACATCCATTTTGATGGTTAAAAATAGTTCTGGTGCCCGCTGAACTTCGTCAAGAATAACTGGCTTTTTTAATTGCGCTATAAAGTTATGCGGGTCTTCTTGGGCAAATTTTAAAATTTTATCATCATCAAAAGTTATATAAGTATAATTTGTATCCTTTAATACTTCTTTCATCAAAGTTGTTTTACCTGTTTGACGCGCTCCTGTTAAAAGTACAACAGGGCTCCAAGAAAGCATTTTTTTAAGCTTATCTGTTAAATTTCTTTTAAACATCATAACTCCAATAATTAATAATTTATGATTTGGTGGTGTATAATCTACCACTCAATGGTTTATAATACACCACTTGACTACTAAAATACAACTAAAATTCTAAATAAGACCATTTTAGAATTTTAGAGCTATTTTATTTTGATAGTAGCTCTAAAAGCACTTATATAGATGGTGGTGTATTTTCTACCACCAAGTGGCCGATTATACACCATTTGCTTAATATGTGTTGTCAGTAAGCTTTCTCGATGATCAGCGTTTTGCGCTTAACTTTTTATGTCTAGAAATACACTTTGCCTTAAGCAAACCCCTGTAGACTGTTTGTGCTGTATTTTTTGCTTAGTAGTAAACTTTGCGCTAAGCAAGCTTCGAAGGCTGTTTGTCGAAGGAACAGGTCACTTGCATAATCAACGCATAAGATAAACCCATCCGCCGTTGCTTTCTTAAAAGCTATGGCGTGATTGGAAGACTAAACTAGCTTCTCCTGTGTGAGATAGTGATGCCGTATGGCGAGCTTCGAGTTAGAAGCGTAGAGCATTTCTTAAAGTGCAGCTTTAAGTGCCCTGATTCAAAAGAGGGTTGGCAATAACCCTTTTTTGTTCTGTCTGGAAAGACAATAAAAAAATATTGAATTTAATAAAAAACCTGGATCCCACGGCTTTCAGCCTCTGGATGACGAGAAACGCTGTTCGCGAAGGGCGTTAGAAAGACTTTGATGTAAGAAATAAAGATATTGAATTTGATTAAATGTTCCTGGATCCCACGCCTACACTGCGTTTTGTCTCTGGATGACAAACAAAACAAAATAAACTTCTTTACTTTTAACTTTAAATTTTTTAGATCTTATGCAGTAGTTAGAAGTTTTATTAATCACAAAAAAAAGGGGAAGTCTCTATGAAAAAGACGCTCTTTACCAGGGTGACATTTGTACTTTCGTTATTGCTTGTACCATTGTCAGCACTTGGCTATCGTTATTCTTATCGAGGTGGGCCGTACGTTAATGAGCCTCGCTTTGATCGTAATTATCTTTCAACGTTTGATGTTTCTGTTATGGGCGGTTCTGCAAAGAACGGTTATAACTGTAATGGCACTAAAACGAACGTTTTAAATATTTATGGCGTTCATAATATTGCTAAATTAGGTCAAGGTGTTCCTGGATTAAATCCATTGAATGCACTTGATCTTAATTTAATTCAACTTGCTGCATTACCAAGCAACGGTAATTTTGGAAAAATAGTTTTTAACGGTAAATTCAATTATATCGGTGCAACGTTCAGTTTTGCTCAAAACTATAAATACGGGTTCTTTTCACAAATTAATGTTCCTGTAGAAAATGTTACCGTTAATAATATTTCATTTGTTGATCAATCTCCAGCAACAGGTGTGCCTAATATTACCGATCCAATTTGGACTCAATTTTTAGCAAATTTTGATGCAACATTAAACCGTTTTGGTACTGATAAAGGTAATTTTAGTTATACCAGCATTGGTGATATTCAAACTTACCTTGGTTGGACTTACAATAACGACAACTTAAAATCAATCGATTTCTTTGATACTACTATAAAAGTTGGTTTTAATTCTCCTGCTGCAGATCGTCGTGATAGATCTAAAGCATTTGCAATTCCATTAGGTTACAATGGGCATGGCGGTGTTTTAGTTGATTTTGATGCAGCAATTGGTTTCCTTGATTGGGTAAGTCTTGGCTGGCATGTTGGTGGTCAATTCTTCTTTGATGATATTCAACCAGTTCGTATGAAAACAAACAGCTTACAAAGTGGTTACATTAAATTAGCTCAAGGTACTGCAAAAGAAAAAATGGGTAACTTGTGGGATATCGGTACTTTCTTAAAGGCTGATCATCTTGCTGGTGGATTCTCATTTGGTATTGCATACACATATACAAGTCAAGAAGATACAACATTAGTTCCAGAAGATACGGTTACTTTTGATTCTGTAATAGTTAATAGTGATGAAATGCTTAAAGGTTGGAGAAAGCATGTAATTGCAATTAACGCTGATTATGATTTTGCAAAAGAAGGTCGTTGTTTTAATCCACGTATTGGCTTGTTCTATAACAGACCAGTCGGCGGTAAACGCATTTTTGCTACCGATATAGTTGGTGGTAATTTTGGTGCTAATATCACTTGGAATTTTTAATATTCACTAGAAAATTCAATTCATTAAGGAGTTTTTAATGGAAAAACGAACAAAATTGCGATTAGGGCTGCTTTTAAGCACGTTTGTGTGCATCCCTTCTGCGCAAGCAATTTTATCATCAACCAATACTGCAGCTGTTGGTACAACAAGTGCAAATATTACGTTGAGCGCAATTGATCAAGCAACTGGTGATTTTTATGTTGCCACAGGAGCCCCAGGTGGTGCTGGTGTTGGTACTCTTGGAGCTCTTTGTAATATAGGTAAATTTTCAATTCCTACTACAAATATTGCTGCAGGAACTACTCTTACAGGAACAAACTTTCATAATTCAGAAGCAACTGGTGCAGAAGTAATTAGTGCTATGGCTCTTTCTCGTAGTGGAACGACAACACGTGTTGTCTATAACCTTTCTACTGGTGTTGCAGCAGCAGGTTCATTTATACAACGTATTAAAGTTACTGATGGCACTACTCTTGGAGAAATGGCAGCTCAAGTTCAAACGGCTGCTCCAGCTAATGGGTTAGTAGCAGGGTTGGCTGCAAGTCCTATATCAGTTTTTGCTGCAATAGGAACAGGGGCTGGTTGGGTTGCTGGAGATGCTAATGGAGTTATTTCTTCTTATTTAATTCCTGCAACAAATATATTGCCAGCAGCTGCAGCTACTGCAGGTGTTTATACAGCAGGGTTGACTGTTGGTGTAACGGCAGCCGTTAATGTGTTAGGTTTTTCTATAGCTACTGCTATTACGGCGACACCTGGAAATAGTCCAAAAATGATCTATGATCCTGTGTTTGCTAATTTGTATATTGGACAATCTGTTACAACTGCTGCTAATGCCGCTGATGGTGGGCGTTCATTGTTAATAATGAACGTTAATACCACAACTGGTTCTTTAACTCCTGTTGCTATCAAAACAAATCCTGCTGCAACGTGGACTGATTTTCAAGGTGGTGCTGCTGGAAACATGATAGGTGATATACATGCTAATGCTGTAGCAACTAATCTTGCAGTAAGTAATTTAGGAATTATGCATACAAGTACTGGAATGCATTATCTTATACTTAATGGTGGAAATGGTCTTGCTGCTGTTAATGGTAATCAAGTATGGGCATTGCCATTGGTAAGTCCTGGTTATACTGGTGCTGGTACATTGGCTGATGTAACAAGTGTTGGTTTTAGCGTTCAAGCTAATCTTGCTGCAAGTCTTTATACAACAGCAAGTATTCCAGCAATTGTTGGAAATGCTGTGTTACCATGGCAAGTTTCCACAATTCCTACTTGTATGCAGGTAGTTGGCGACACTGTTTATATTTCTAATGGTGTAGACGCTGGTGGTACTGATGAATCAGGAATAATGTACTCTCAGGCTATTTTTGGTGCAGAAGGAAAAATTGTTCGTTGGACACGTTGGGAAAAAGCAGCTCCTGCGGCAATGGGTACTTATAACAATGCTGTAGCAGCTGCTACAGATGGTTCTATTAACTTATTTGGTGTAGATGCACGTTCAGGAAGAATCTGGTCTGTGCCAGAACAAACTGGTCAAAATGGTGCAAACGTTCTTGGGGCTCGTATGGTTAAATTGTCTAATTGGGCAGATACACTTGCATTACCAGCAGATACAGCAAACGGGACTTTAGCAGCGGCGTTAGCATTACCAGCTAATCTTCCAGAAGGTGTCTGGTCTGTTTATAACGTAGGGCGTTCAAGTGTTAATTTTGGTGCAGCAACTACCGCAGCTTACACCGTATTTGGTGGACAGGGCAAAGTGGCTTTTGCACGAACAGATATTAAGGCGGCATCTGTTCTTGCTTATCAAGTGACTCCACCTACTGATTTTACGTTAGCTGCTAATTTGTTAACAACTACATTGCCTGCTGGCGCTGGCGTTGTTCAATGTCTTGGTTATTCACATTGGGCTGTTGGTGCTGCTGATGGGTATTTCTTTGCAGGTACTAATGCAGGATTATATGCGTACTCACTAGCTGCTGGTGGTGGGTTTACTCCTAACCTACCTTTAGCTGGGCTTAATGCGGCTCCTTGGTCTACCGCTGGAAATCTATGGACTCAAATTGCAAATGTAACTGGTGCTGTGCGTAAAATTAGATCAATAGGTAATAAGGTTTATATTTTAGCTCGTGATAATAACGCTGGTGTCATTACCGATACATTGTATGGCGTCTCTGTACGTGTAACTGTTGCGTTAATTAACGCTAATATTGAAACATTAGCAGTTTCAGGAACTGGTAATTTAGCAAATGCTACGGTGATTAATGATTTTGAAATTGTTTCTTGGACATCAGGAAGCCCAACGGCTACTGCTGCTGTTGGTGGTGATTTAGAACAAGTAATATTGGCTACTAATGATGGACTTTATCAATCGCAAGCTCTTTTAGGTCTTAATGCTGCTGCAAATACTACGCAAACATTAGCTCTTTGGACGCAAGTTGATCAAGATGCTGCTTTCACTTTATTGCATTCTCAAAATCGTCTTGAAGCCCCAACTAGTTTTGTTGGTTCTTATATAGCAGATAATTCTGATGGAAAAGGTACGTTTACTAAGTCATTAGTAAATCAATTTATTGCACAAGGTCCATCAGTAACTTCTAACCCAATAGATTTCACCGATAATGTTATTACCGACATTTTCCCAAGTATTGTTACTTCATACTGGTCAGATGGCGCACGTAGATTTATATCAACTGCTCCTGGTGATGGTACATTGAACTTACAAACATTACCATATAAAGTTGATTCAGCTAACTTTAATATGACTGCTCCATTGCTTGGATTAGACAGAGTTAATGGTAAGAATGTTCATGCTATTGCTATGATGCCTAATGGTTATGTTGTTGCTTGTCTAGGACCAGATGGTATAGCGGTACTTTAATCCGCCGTCGCATTCTACTTCACTTCCTACTTCGCTTTCAAGCTACGAAGGACAGGAAAGTTTCGAAGAACAGGTGCTTCCGCCTTTGTTTTACTTCGGCGTGATAAAATGGCGTGATTGGATAGGTTAAAAAAGAGGAGTGGGTTGTAAAAAGACTCGCTCCTTTTTTTATTTGTTAAATCGTTTCTGTGTCTTTTTCTAATATTGCTATCCGTCTTAGTTTAAACTTTCACCTTTGTTTTACTTCGGCGTGATAAATCCGCCGTCGCATATCCTACTTCGCTCTATGAGCTACGAAGAACAGGTGCTTTCATCTTTTTTTACTTTGGCGTGACTAGATGGCGTGATTACGCAATCTTTTTCTAATATCGCTAAGTATTTGCTGTAAACATAAACTTTATCGCGTTGTTTACCGGTTATTTCTTTTATAATTCCCAATGCTACTAGATGATGCAAAGAGCGTCTTGCAGCTGGCGCTGAAAGTTGTAGTTCTTTACTCATCAGAGCAACTATTAATTTCAGTAATTGTGTTTAATGCTTGTTTGCTTGCAACAAAAATGCCTTCTAAGAAAAACTCAAGCCATGTTTCCCAAGTACCATATAATCGTACTTCTTGTAATAAATCATAATAGATTGTTCTTTGTTGTTTAAAATAAAGACTTAAATATAAAATAGGTTCATCAAGAAGCTTGTTTTCACATAACATTAATCCAATTAATAATCTTCCAAGTCGACCGTTACCATCTAAAAATGGATGGATAGTTTCAAATTGAACGTGAATTAATCCTGTTTTTATAAGAATTGGTAAAGTAGTATCATGTAAAAAGTTTTCAAGATCGGTTAGGCATGCATGTAAGTCTTCTACTGGTGGTGGCACAAAAAGAGCGTTACTTGGTTTAGATCCTCCGATCCAATTTTGTGTTTTTCTAAATTCACCAGGATAGCGTCCAGCGCCACGGGCACCAGAAAGTAAAATTTTATGAACCTCACGTAATAATCGTAATGAAAGTGGAAAGCCGTTATTAAGTTTTTCAAGACCGTAATAGATAGCTTTGACGTAGTTTGAAACTTCTTCTACGTCATCTAAAGAGACATCAGTTTTTTGCTTGTTTTCAAAAAGAATAAGATCAGCAAAAGAACTTTGAGTTCCTTCAATTTGACTAGAAAGTAATGCTTCTTTGCGAATGTACATATAAATAAAAAGTGTAGTATTAGGTATGGATTGTATTGAATTGTTAAGTTCAGCTAACGCATGTGTCGCTTTTTCTAAAAAAGGATAAAGCTGATCAAGGTTTAATGGTTTTGGGGGTAATTTTAGTGGAATATAAGCCTTGTAAGAATCACCAATAATTTTTTGAGTTTTATAAATTCCTATTCTTTTTTTCATACTATTTTTTCCTTTTAAATGTTTTTTAATAGTGCCATTAAGAATATATACATACTTAAGTGTTCTTAGTCAAGAGTATAAAGAACATTTAATTTTAAAGGCGCGCTCTGTTTTTTATGTAAATTATAAGTTTAATAAGCTTGTTTTTGTGTTGATCTGGTATTGAACTGGAAGGTTCGCACAAGATTGAGCTTAAAAATTATTAATTTCTGTGCTAATCTGTAAATTAAATATATAATAGCACAAAAATAAGCTTGAGATAAAATGAGATTTGTTTTTATAAGTTTGCTTTTATTTATTACTACACAAAGTAATTCTAACGAAAGAAGTATTGCACAAAAAAATTTGAAATCTATGAAATTCAAAAGAAACCTAGAAGATACTTTAAAACGTTTTGCTCAATTTCCTGTGGTGATCTTATTAGGACCACGGCAATCGGGGAAAACTACGTTAGTTCAACATGTCTTTAAAAAACATAAATATGTTAATCTGGAAGATCCAGAAATGTTGGATTTTATAACAACAGATCCAAATAATTTCTTGAGTCATTATGAAAATGAATATGGGATTATTATTGATGCGTTTCAGTATGCACCACAATTTCTTTCTTATATTCAAAGTGAGTTCGATGCAAAAAATAGATCTGGTTATTTTGTGTTAATAGGGTCTCAAAATTTTTTAATGAATCAAGCAATTTCCCAATCATTAGCTGGAAGAGCTGGTATTTTAACTTTATTGCCATTGTCGATAGATGAACTTAATTATAATAATATAATGCCAAAAT
>RGPR01000074.1 GCA_010030245.1 Gammaproteobacteria bacterium | reverse complement strand
ACAGATTGAATTTGGTTCCTAAATGTGGTGTTCTCTGCGGCAATGCTTACCGTTTGTGAAGCGGTGGTAAAATAACGATAATCTAAACCTATGGTACTGAACTCATCTATAAAATACAATAATCCAGTCATTAATTGCCCAGCAAAATGTGAGCCACTAGGGGCAATAGGATTATTGTTTAGGGCATTCCCTTGTATATATAATTTCAAATTATTACTGACATTGGCATAACCACCGCCAATGCCGACAAATGGGGTAATATTGATAAATTTAACCGGGAAATGAATGAAGTCATAATAAATATTCAGCATGCCAGCAGCTGTATTGGTCTCACCAGTAATATAATTATTTTGATTGCTATTTGCAGAGATATCAAAGTCTAGCAATGGCCCATGAAAGATTAATTTTCGATAGGGACTGGTGTTGTAGAAAAACTGACCTTCAAGGCGCAAGCTTTCAAAACGGTAGCCAATCTGCGCGCCAATTTGACCAAAAGTAGCGTAATTTAATTCAAAGTCGCGACCACTAAGGGTGCTGCGATATTGAAGAAAAATTCTTTGAATTAGTTGCGCAAAAAAACCATCTCGTTGGCGTTCAGTGTCGATAAGCGAAATGATCAGCGGGTCACTTATTGGCGATGACCAAGTGATGCCAATTAATGCCCCCCCATAAAGTCCAGCTCCAGGCATCTCAGCAAACACGGGGAGTGAAATGAAGGGCAGAACTAACAGTTTAATAAAATCCCTTTTTGCCATTAAAACAATCCTTTATTTGAATTCATTGATATCAAAACGATAGCTTAAACCACCGTTAATGAGATGTGCTTGAAATATGCTGCCTATTGCCGTGATTTGATTGGTCGCTAAATAACGATAGTAAAGTGACAGGGTGTAGGCTTCAGAAAAATTAAAATTAACCCCAAGCGTTCCTTGGTAAGCAAAAGCAGCGTTGTTGATTTGATTAGAGGATAATTCAATCGAGCTGTAACTATTTTGAAGCCAAGCGCCACCAATACCTGCCCCAATATAAGCCTGTAGCACACTATCCATGCGAGCAGGGAAATCAAAATAAAGATTAGCAAGACCAAATAATCCCTGGCTGTAACCATCGACATTGTTTGCTTTGATATTGTCGATATTGAAGCTCGTTAAAGGTGCTTTGATGTAGCTTAGTTCACCTTCATAATGCCAAAGTGAGTCCTTATAACCAAACGCACCGCCAGCATTAAAACCAGAGTTGTAATCGCTGTTGCTAATCTTTACATTCGCATTGTTAAAATTCATATTCCCTGGTAACAAAGCAAGACCGCCAAAACCTGTGGTATATAAGCCATTGATAGGGGTTGCAGCATAAGTAAAAAATGGGGTAATAAGTAAACACAAGATGGTTTTTAAAAACATGCTGGCTGTATCCTAATAATCTTCTTCAATTCCCTAAGCAATGAATTATTATCCCGATAATTTAGGGGTTGTCAATTCAGTCGTCACATCATCCATGTTCCCGCAGATGATTAGATACAAGCAATACCTGAGTAATGTTTTTTTTAGTATAATTTTGAAGAATTTATTAGCACGTTTTTAATTGTTAAAAAATGATTGAAAATCACCTTAATATACCCAATCCTTTGGCCTGTCATGATGGTTGTATTACTATTTATTGATAAATATTGTGAATTTTTTCCTCTAATTTCAAAATCGATGCTAAAATAGCCGTGGGAAATGAAATTTCGCATCCAGTACATGTCCTCCCAAGGGACATCAGGGATTGTATAATAAATTCATCATGGTAACGAAGCAGTTTATTTGAGGCTTCGCCAATAATTTCTAAATTTCAAAGAACCGCATCTTGAACCAATGCATTGGTTAAAAAGCCTACTTCACCGATGTCCTCAACATAATCAAATATCCGTTTGAGCGCTTCCAATATATGCTCTAAATAATCAGGGATTCGCATAGCGTCTTTTTTTGTCATACAGGATTAGCCTCTCGCAATATTTTTGCAATGTCGAACAACGTTGTTTGTTCCGTTGTATCCACTAACAGATACAAGTCGCTCAATTCTGTATCTTCACCATTTAATACATATCCAAAAACTCTGGCGTTTTTTGCATGATGCTGCACAACAATAAAACGGATCTCTTTGCGATGTAATTGTAATGCTTCTGAGGGTCTCATAAGCCATCTTTTTGGTATTTTGCCAGTTTAAAGTCTAATTCTTCTGAAGCTTGACGCTTTTCAATAAAACCCCTGACATTTAATAATTAAACCAGGCATTGCTAATGGGCATGCGCCAATCTTTACTGAATCCAACGTTACAGACTTTAAGCCCCGGGGCTGCTTGGAAGCGTTTAAACTCAGCTGATTTTAAACGTGTTTGACTTTGCTGAGCAATTCTTCGATGCTTAAACGATTTTCTATCATGTCCTTGAGAAGTGCATCCAGCAATTCATAAGGGGGTAGATCGTCTTCATCTTTTTGCAAAGGGGCAAGCTCTGCGCTAGGCGGGCGTGTGATCACATTTTCTGGAATTACAGCACTTAAGCTATTGCGATAACGTGCTAAAGCATAGACTTCTGTTTTGTAAACATCTTTAAGGATGGCAAGTCCTCCACACATGTCGCCATATAGCGTGCAATAACCAACAGCAGTTTCACTTTTATTACTCGTACTTAATACCATGGCATGATGCTCATTGGCATAAGCCATGAGCAAAATCCCACGGATTCGTGCTTGAATATTTTGCGCTGTGATTGAATGTTCCATTGTGGGTAAGGTATTTTCAAAGGCCATAACTAAATGTTCAATGGTTTGAATCTGATAAGAAACACCTAAGGCATCAGCTTCAAGAATTGCATCCTCAGTACTCATCTTGGCGCTATATTTTGATGGCATGATTAAGGCATGAACATTTTCAGGACCGATGCTATCTGCCGCAATGCTCAGACAAAGGGCTGAATCAATGCCACCAGATAGACCCAAAACCACCTTTGATATGTTATTTTTGTTTAAGAAATCATGTAACCCTAAACAAAGCGCTTGATAAAGTTCAGCAATTGGTTCGAGTGTTACCATCTTAGCAGATGAATGCAGACCTTGCTCGGTGATATGAACAGAAATGAGATCAGTTGCAAAGGCCTGGCCTTTAGTTATGAGCCCATGTTTACCATCAATTACTAAACTTTGCCCGTCAAAAATGAGTTCATCTTGGCCACCTACTTGGTTGAGGTAGAGAATATTGATGCCTTGATTGGTGTAATGTTCTAGGATTGTGTGTCGTTGACTGAGTTTATTTTTATCATAGGGGGAAGCGTTAATGGCAATCAGTGTCTGTACCCCTGACATGAGAATCGATTGACGACTTGCTTCTTGCCATAAATCTTCACAAATCCCAATAGCAAATTGATGATGCTTGTGCTCAAAAACAAAGGGGGGATTTTGGCCTGCTGTGAAATAGCGATGTTCATCAAAGACGCCATAATTGGGTAGGCTTTGCTTATGATAAAATTGTATCTGTTGTGCTTGGATAATGGCAGCACTATTAAATAATTTGGTATTTGGCTGATGTAAACAGCCCACAATGATTAACACTTCATGAGCAGCTGCTTTGGCAATGAGTTGGAGGGCATCTTCAGCTTGTTGAACAAAGGCCGGATAAAGAAGCAGATCTTCAGGTGGGTAGCCGGTGATAGCTAGCTCTGGAAAAACAATGATGTCATGGGATTTTTGTTGCGTTTTAACGATGTCAATTATCATTGCGGTATTATAGTCAATGTCCCCAACAATGGGATTTATTTGTGCAAGTAAAATATTGGTCATGACAACAAGCATTCGGTTTAAACTGATATTGTCTGCTGCTAGCAAGTGAAGGTCAAATTATTTTAAAAAAATAAGTTTTTTTTTACAAAAAAATATCCAAATAGGTTAGAATGTTCGATTGACGATTTTTTTTGTAGCTATTATTTATGCTTTTAATCGAAAAAATATTAACACAAATTGAAGCAAATGTTGCTCCAACAGTGATGCAACATGCAAAAGCTTTGCTTAATCGAGAAGATGTGTTGATGTTTCGTTTAAGTGATGGCTTCTTCATGACTCGCGTTAAGGATGAACAAGGCCAGATTTTTACTGCCCATAGTCATCTGCGTAATTGGCCAGATAAAAACCAGAAGTGTTTATGTGGCAAACCAATGCCATGTATGCATTTATTAGCAGGTTTGTATGCTTGGCTTGAGAAAAATACGGAAAAAAAAGCCCAATCTAATTTGTATAACTACCAGTATACCTGGCATAAACAATCTGAAATCGCTGAAACAGATAGCAAATGGCAAAGTGAGATTGAGGGGAGCGTGCTTCAGGGATTCGCTTATACCTTATCCTTAGAACAATCTAATGAAACTTGGAATGTGGTCGATATTTTAGTGAATCTTTTACAAACCCATGATTTTAGTAGCTTGATGAATAAAGAGGACGATTTGGTTTTTCAGGTGGTCAATCCTCATGGCAAAGTATTGAATGTCGCTTGGTGGCGTTTAAAATGGTTTTTAAAACGATTAATTGATGCTGATAAACGTCTAGGTGTTCATACTATCCGTCTTGCCAATTGGGAAGCGATAGAGGAGTTGCAAGCCCAAGCCAAAGTGATGTCCAATGCCCATCATGAATGGTCAGGTGGTCAATCATGGAAAAAAATGTTGTGGTTATTGGACAATCAGGCCAGTTTTCCCTTACCAAGCGCTCTAAATGGTGAGTTAAGACCCTATCAAGTTGATGGTGTGAATTGGTTGAGAAGACTTCATCAAGCAGGTTTTGGCGGTATTTTGGCTGATGACATGGGGCTTGGTAAAACTGTGCAAACACTCACCTATTTATTGGGGGTCAAAGAGCAAGGGCTACTTGATAAGCCAGCATTAATTGTTGTGCCAACTTCATTATTGGGTAATTGGCAAATGGAAGCAAGCGTCTATACACCAGATTTGAAGCTTGCTTTATTTCATGGTCGACAACGCGCGAAACATCATTGGGAACATCTTGATTTAATCATTACCTCATATGGCATGGTACAACGTCACCGTCAGTTATTTTGGGATAGTGCTTTTTCACATATTATTTTAGATGAAGCTCAATTAATTAAAAATTTTCAAAGCCAAAAAACCCAGGTATTAAAAAAATGCCAAGCACCCATTCGACTTTGTTTAAGTGGCACACCGATGGAAAATCATTTGGGTGAGCTATGGAGCTTGATGGACTTTGCTGTGCCTGAACTGTTGGGCACAAGAGCGCATTTCCGTAAAAATATCCAACAAGCGATAGAGCAAGATAATCGAAGTGATGTCAAAGATAAATTGTTGGCGAAAGTACATCCTTTTTTACTGCGTCGAAGCAAAGCTGAGGTGTTGTCTAATTTGCCTGCCAAAACCAAAATAATTGAAAAAATATCGATGCAAGATGAACAATTGTCTCTATATGAAACAGTGCGAGCGATGCTTGCTGAAAAAGTCCAAATGGCGCTTTCTGAAAAAGGTTTATTACAATCACGTTGGGTGGTTTTAGATGCGTTGTTAAAGTTACGACAGATCTGTTGTGATCCAAGGTTACTGCCTGAATCATGGCAAGGCGGGGTTGGTGTCAACAGTTCTGCAAAACTGACGCATTTGATGGATATGCTGGATAATTTGATTCAAGAAGGACGTAGTGTGTTGGTGTTTTCCCAATTTACCAAAATGTTATCCCTGATAGAGGCTGAATTACAAAAGCGAGATTACCACTATTTAATGTTAACGGGTAAAACCCAAAAGCGCGACCAATTGGTGAAAGAATTCCAACAAACCAATGTGCCGATCTTTTTATTAAGTCTTAAAGCAGGTGGTTTAGGATTAAATCTTACGAAAGCTGATACCGTTATTCATTATGAGCCATGGTGGAATCCTGCAGTGGCGGCCCAGGCAACTGATAGAATACATCGTATCGGTCAAGAGCAAGCGGTATTTGAGTATCACTTGGTTGTTGAAGCGAGTGTTGAAGAAAAAATGCTCGCCATGCAAGCCAAAAAGAAAGACTTATTTGAAAATATGATTGAAACTGTTGGTAAAACCACATATCAGTGGACCGAAGAAGATATCATGTCATTTTTCACTTCATGATGCTTTTCACTACCGCGTATTTATGGTGAAAAGCGTGGATTTTTTCTTTTAAATCCTCAACTGTACCATCATTTTCAATGATGGTATCAGCAAGGCTTAAACTTGTTTGTTCTGGAATTTGGATCGCAAGTAAAGATTCAATTTCTGCAGCACTTAAGTGTCTTGATTTTAAAAATGCCCTTTGGCGAGCTTGGGTTGTATGGATATAGAGTACTTTAGTGTTGGGATAATCTGTTTTATTTTTTAGTAATGGAATTTCAAGGACACAATATGGCGCTCGGGCCTGCGCTGCCTTAGCGATTAAGCGTTGTCGAATCTCTGGGTGTAACAAGGACTCAAGCCATGTTTTAAAAGCCTTATCGTTTAGAATTTTTTGTCGAAGTAGGGCGCGATCGAGGGTTTTATTTTCATCAAGTATCATCGGTCCACATTTGGCAAGTATGGCCTGATAGCAAGGCATGCCAATTGCTACACATTCTCGGGCAATTTCATCAGCACTAAAACAATCAATGCCAAGATCTCTAAAGATGGAAAGTGCAGTTGATTTACCAGAAGCGATACCGCCTATCAAAAGAAATGTTTGCATGTTAGCACTACAAGCCATTGACGAATAAGATAGTTTAACCAGTTTATTGCAATTGCGGAAGTTTCTAAAACATATTAGCATGAAAACATGTTGATAGTGGAAGATAGGGATGTTTGATTTAACCGATGTACAAAAACAAATCGTTGTGATGGCACAAGAATTCGCTGATGCACAATTATGGCCGCATGCATCAACCTGGGATTTGGCGTCAAGTTTCCCGCAAGAAGCGTTGATTGACGCAGCCAAACTCGGTTTTGCTGGCTTGTTTGCTCGTGAGGATATTGGTGGCATTAACTTATCACGCTTAGATGTTGCCTTGATTTTTGAAAGCCTTGCTACAGGCTGCGTATCGACTAGTGCTTTTTTATCAATCCATAATATGGTGTTGGGTCTCGTGGATAAGTATGCAACTGCTGAAATACGTGCCAACTGGGGGCCGCGCTTAAGTCAATTTTCAGCGATAGGGAGCTATTGCCTGACTGAACCTCAATCTGGATCTGATGCGGCATCACTGCAATCGAAGGCGATTGACTGTGGTGATCACTACCTTATTAATGGGGCCAAAGCATTTATATCAGGGGCAGGGGTTAGTGATGTTTATGTCACCATGCTCAGAACCGCTGATGAGGGCTATCGAGGTATCAGTTGTTTTTTAATCCCAAAAGATATAGAAGGTGTTCGTTTTGGGCAGAAAGAAATGAAGATGGGCTGGCGTAATCAACCTACTGCCATGGTTTATTTTGAAAACTGTAAACTGCCTAAATCGCATTTAATGGGTGAGCTTGGCATGGGGTTTCGCTATGCTTTGCAGGCATTAAATGGTGGTCGTATCAATATTTCTGCATGCTCTCTAGGTGGTGCTAAACGTGCCCTCATTCAAACCGAAGCTTATATGCGCGAGCGTTCACAATTTAAACAACACTTAAAAGACATGCCAGCCCTTCGGCAAACATTTGCCAAAATGCTGACCCAATATGAGGCCAGTAAGACTTTTTTATTAAAGGCAGCATCAAGCCTTGATGCAGGCGCTAACTCAGCCCCACGATATTGCGCCATGGCCAAACAATTGGTGACCGAGGCATGCACAGATATTGTGAATCAATCTATCCAATTGCATGGGGGCTATGGTTATTTGCATGATTATCAGGTCGAACGCATTTATCGTGATATACGGGTACATGAAATCTTAGAGGGAAGTAATCAAATCATGAATGAAATCATCGCTAAAGCGGTACTTGATGATGAACAAGATTGGAAAAATGAATGGAGTAAATCATGAGTGTATTAGAAAGTAGTCAAGAATCAGGGATTCTTATTTTAAGATTAAATCGTCCAGAAAAACACAATTGCTTGAATGAAGACCTATTAAATGCACTTCAATACGCTTTTAAGGATGCGAGTAGTAATTCATCTATAAGGGCAGTACTTCTGATTGGCAATGGCAAATCATTTTGCGCTGGTGCCGATATCAATCAATTGGCAGCATGCCATGCCATTTCTGGTTATCAATTTGCTCGCTTTGGGCAAGAGGTGATGGATCAAATTGAACAATTAAATAAACCGGTAGTCGCCGCTTTGCATGGACATGTCTTGGGTGGCGGTTGTGAATTGGCGATGTCTGCTCACCTTCGTTTTGCCCATCCAGAAACGCAATTGGGACAACCTGAAATCAAATTAGGGGTTATCCCAGGTTATGGAGGCACCCAACGCTTAACTCGGCTAGTTGGACGCTCTAAAGCGCTTGATCTCTGTTTAACAGGTCGCTTTGTTGATGCCCAAACCGCCTTGCAATATGGGTTAATCGATAAAATTTATGCTGAAAATCTTGAGCAAGAAGCACTTAATTATTTAAAAATCATGAGTGAGCAGCCACCGCATGCAGTTGCTTGCATATTGCAAAGTATTTTAGAAGGTGAAAATTTGCCATTAGATAAGGCATTGAATCTTGAAGCACTTAACTTTGCGATGGTTTGTGCCAGTGATGACAAACGCGAAGGCGTGGCGGCTTTTCTTGAGAAACGTCCGGCAAATTTTACAGGAAACTAGGTGATGATTAAATTAGAGTGCCTAGGTCAGCTTGCCTGTATCATTTTAGATAGACCAAAGGCCTTAAATGCTTTGAACAAGGAAATGATTGAGACGATTCATGCGGCCCTCAACGAATGGGAACAAGATGATGCCATCAAGATGGTACTGATTCGTTCCAGTCATGATGATTTCTTTTGTGCCGGGGGCGATATCAAAGCACTTTATGGGCAACGAGCAACAAGTTTAGAAAATCTGGTTTCTTTTTTTAAAACTGAATACTTGATGAATTATCGTTTAAAAACTTTTCCTAAACCGATTGTATCATTGATCAATGGTAT
>RGPR01000073.1 GCA_010030245.1 Gammaproteobacteria bacterium | reverse complement strand
ACATCTTACCGTTTTTTTATTGCGGTAATAACTATTGGCCTATTCTATGAAGGCTAACATTTTCTTGGCGTTATTTCGATTTTGATCTGTGATTGATAACCCCCTAACATTCTAGCTATCTCAGCAATGCGTTCTTCTTGATTCAGTAATACTATTTCTGAGTAAGTTTGATCGTGATGACTGGTTTTACTAGTTAGTGTGTGAAAGTTTCTGTAAATTCAGGAATGTCTAGAAAAAAAGAAAGCCATCCGTTAAACATGATGCGTATTTCGAGATATACATAAAGGATAAACAAATGGGTTCGAATGTTAATGATCCCAAATTAAGTTAAGGACAACAAATTTAGCTGAACGGGTCAATCGAGAAATTAAAAGACGTACTCAAGTGGTCTCTATTTTCCCCTTAGAGACAGCTGATGAGTGGTTCGGTACAGATAGAATTTATTTACAAATGACTGAATAAATACTAAAGCTATTTTCAAAAAATGCAGCAATGAAGGATTTTTTAAACTAAAATTAAATTTTTATTGATTTTGAAAAGGATTAATTTAAACTGAAACACGAATTAACCAATCATGGTTAATTTTTTAATCATAATCGTCAAATACTTATGAAGTAAAACAGTTTTTACAGAAGAAATGACGCTCTATCTTAAGAATAGATCTCATCTTTAAGGACTTGTAGCTGATGGTGGTAATTCTGCTTCTTGAGGTCCATCTATCTGGCAATGTTCTGCGGCAATTGTTTCTATAACGGTTGCTAACGCCTCTTCTACAAAATCAAGCATGGCAATGGATGCCGGTTTTCCCCCCCAACAAGTGGTGCTGCCATATTGTGATGTTAATATCATTTTTAAATGCTGAAATTTGTTCAGCGCTTTTGATAGCTGTCCAACCTTTAGATCGTTTAACGCTTTTTGGCCGTGCGATTCTATCAAGTCAAGCTTTTTATGGCCGGGTCTAAAGGCATAAAGTGATTGATCTTTAACCAATGTTGAATAAGTATCCATATCAGATTTACAATTTATAGCTAATGATAGTCCTACTAATAAGCGCTGTTCTGATTTTTGAGCCGATTTAGATAGGAGAAGTTCAGTCAGGACTTTTTTTCTAACTAATATCGATTGGTTATACGCGATCGCAGCATTTAAAGCTTGATTAAAAGCAGCTTCATTGTTGTCAAAAAACATTGATTTTAGTGACATGGTTTTAAATTTGAATTCCTGCTTTACTTCAGATAAAAATAATGGTGAAGAAAATTCAAAAAGCGAATGGCCGCCAGCATTGAAAAGCAAAGCAGAGATATATAGTTTACAGAATTGTGTCATATCTGTTTCAGAATAGGCAAATGTTTCTATTCCTTTTTGTTTTAAATATGCACATGCACGTAACTGCGTAAGCATTGTTCCTGAAATGGAATTAGAAAAAGGATGAACCATTTGCGAAAAATTATACTGAACCCATGCCGCATCTTCTGTAAATGAAGATTTATCTGATGCTTTTAAATATGGAAAACTTTCACCACGGATAGCAATATCACCAGGAAACAAAGGCATGTGGGGTTTCATTAGTCCCATATGATGATGCCGAAGCTTATCTTGAGCAGCTTTCTCTTCTCTACCCCTTTGTTCTGGAAGGTAAAAACCTTTTTCATATAGATTCAGCGGTGTAGCATTATTCCAGCAAACCATTAGTCCTAAATATGCACATTGAACCGTCAATATAATTTTTCGTTTACTTTCTGTATTAAATGATTTGTTAAATATTTTATTTTCAATAATTTTATCCATAAAATCCGAAAATTCTATATCTGCTTCAAAAACATCAACATCTTTAAATTCATCTATTTTAAATTTTCCTTCAAAGATATAATTTATCTTGCGTCGCTCTTCTTCAGGAATCTGCCAACAAATCCTCTCCCATAAAGAATCTCGATGCTTTAATAACTCTTCAATTCCTAAACAGTCTAATCCTGTTTTTAATGTTTCATAGGCAAGGTGTGTCTCAAAATATCGTCTACTCGAATCTTCATCAATTGTTTGCGGTGTATAAGAAACAACGTAGGCGTCTAGGACTGGATCTTGTAAAAGAGCTCTTATATCATCAGCGATCTGCGGTGTTTCAGCGCCAGATAGATATAACTGTTTAAGGTATTCTCTTCTTTCTTCATCTTGTTTATAGTGATCAATTAGAACTAATAGGCCTTGTCCTGGTGAAATGGTTATCTTAGGTGCGGGCATGCTGTTTCTCGCGTAACTGCCATACCAATAATTGTAGTAAAAGAGGGCTTGTTGTCAAATTTTTAAATCATATTTTTTTAAAAAAAACAGTATTACTTGGATGCAGTTGTATAGTGACAGTGTGCGCGCAAAGCGAATTGATTCACCTGTCCATGGTGTAAATTTTGTCATGTCATTAAAAAAACAAAGTTTTGGGGGAGCTAAGCTAAGTGTTTGCTTATGTGCTTTAAAAATACTTAAAAGTTCTTGATTTAAGATTAGGTTAAATTGTTCTAACAGTTCTGCTTGTATATCCTTATATTGATAGGCAAGTGTGATATGAAAAAAAGAAGGTATTCCTGATTCACTCTGATGAATACTTGCAATTTCCTCAATGATATCTTGTTGTTCTTGAGGAAGTGTAACTAAAATCTGAATAGCGCCATCTGTAATAACAGATTGAATTGAGATATTTGGGATAAAAGAATTTTCAGCTAAATGACGATGGAGTGATTGAAAATAGGAACTGTTGCTTGTTAAAAAAGAATGCCATTTTTCAGGTCCAATCTCGTCTTTTGTAAATAAATTGTTTGTAGTCATATGATAGCATTCATAAGGCATGGGGGAAAAATAATCATTAAGACCTTCAATTTTGATAAGAGTTTCATATACCAAGCGCCATAATGACTGATCTATTTTGTCAATGCTTGCCACAACAGTAACCCCTGGAAACGTTAAATATTGCCCTTCTGAATTTATTTTACGCATGGTTTGATATAAATGTTAATTTGGCCTTAAGGGTATTGTGCCACATTGCCGCATATTGATCAATATTTAGCGCATCCTTGTGGCGCATACAAACTCGAAATAAAATTAGACGAAAAGATTTTTTATTTACAATTTGACAAATTTACGAGCTAAGCTATAATAAAGATGACGGTAAAAGTTGCCGAGCCTTACAAGTTTTTACTGAGTTGTTGGATTAGGACGATGGTGTGCAAGCTTAAAAATGTTTTTGAACGTTTTTAAGAAGCCTAAAGTTTTCCTCGGAACAACATATTATCAAAAGAAAGACTGCGGCACATCTTACCGTTTTTTTATTGCAGCCATCACTGTTGGCCTATTCTATTAAGGCTAACATTTCCTTGGCGTTATTTCGGCTTTGATCAGTGATCGATAACCCCCCTAACATTCTAGCAATCTCAGCAATGCGTTCTTCTTGATTCAGTAATAGGATTTCTGAGTAGGTTTGATCGTGATGACTGGTTTTACTAACCTTAAATTGACTATGCGCACAGGAAGCTACCTGAGGTTGATGCGTGACGCAAAAAATTTGTAAGCGCTCGCCTAATTCTCTGAGTCTTTTGCCTACTTTCATGGCAGTTGCCCCACCAATACCGACATCTACTTCATCAAATAACAAGGTAGGGGTTGCACCTCTTTGAGCCGTGATGAGGTGGATGCTCAGTGAAATTCGTGACAGCTCACCGCCTGAGGCAATTTTTGCCAGCGCCGCTTTTGGGATACCTGGATTGGTTGCAATTAAATACTCTACTTTATCCATGCCATGGGGGTGGATTTCATCTAGGGTTTGGATATCGATGCTTAGCTTTGCATGGGGCATGCCTAACTCATGGATGATTTGCTCTATGGCATTGGCAAGTTCTGGCGCATGTTGTAACCTGTGCGCGCTTAATTTTTTGGCAGCTAAGAGATAATTTGCTTTGAGTGTTTCAACTTTTTGGCTTAAATCAAGCTGACGTTTGTCATGATCTTCAATCGCTGCAATTTTTTCACTTAAAATATCAAGTTGTGCGGGAAGCTCATCAATATCAACTTGTAATTTACGTGCCATTTGATGCCATTTACTCATGCGCTCTTCTACGTTGTTTAAACGCTCAGGGTCGAGTTGTACTGAACGCATGAATTGTCTTAAATTATTACTTGCTTCTTGAATTTGAATACTGGCTGAATCCAGTAAGTTCATGGACTCTTGAATCAGATGTTCATCTTTTGGTAACGCGCCCAAGGTGGTATTCAATTGATAAAGGCTTGATAAGATCGCTGAATGTTCATTATCTTCTAAGCCATCAATCAAATAATTGAGTTGTTTGAGGTATTCTTTCGCGTGATGCAGCATATGATGTTCAGCATCAAGTGCTTGTAGTTCATTAGGCTTGGGATTCAATTCTTGCAGTTCTTGGCGTTGATATTGCCAAAGTTGAACTTGTTCCTTGCTGTAATGCGCATTTTTTAAATCCGCAAGGGTGTTTTTTGCTTCTTGATACGCATGAAAACTTTCTTTAACGCGCTGCTTTAATGCTTTGGCTTGACTAAAGTCATCTAAATGCTCACGATGGTGTTGATGCATGAGGAGATTTTGTTGATCATGTTGACCATGGATGTGTACAAGCATCTGACCAAGTATTTTAACTTGTTGTGCGGTTGATACATGGCCATTGATGAAAAACTTTGAGCGTCCATCACGGTTAATCACACGGCGTACTAAAATTTGGGAGTTATCATCTGCCAATTCCTGCTCAAGCAAATAAGCATGTAATTTGGTGTCCAAATCATAATGAAATAGGGCGCTTAGCTCACATTTGTCAGACCCATTTCGCACAACGCTTGCATCTGCTCTGCCACCAAGTAATAGGGCAAGTGCATCAATCATGATGGATTTTCCAGCGCCTGTTTCACCGGTAAAGGCTGACATTTTGGCCGGACAATCAAGGTTTAGTGAAGAGACAATTGCAAAATTGCTAATTTGAAGTGATGATAACATGGTTATTCTTCGGAGCCCCATCCGAGTTTGATTCTAAGAGTATCATAATAAAGATAGCTACTTGGATGCAATAAGCGAAGTTGTTGAGGATGTTTATCAATGACCAATGTTTGGCCAGGATGGGCCATATGAGTTTGGTTGCCATCAAGATAGATAGCAAGAGGGGCAATATTGTTATTGGATATTTTGATTTGGATTTCACTTTCATTGGATATGACAAGTGGTCGTGCATTGAGGGAGTGAGAAAACATCGGCACCATGGTGATGGCAGCCAGATTTGGGTGTACAATGGGGCCACCTGCCGATAAATTGTAGGCTGTTGAGCCCGTTGGTGTTGACAAAATCAATCCATCTGCTCGGTAGTGGGTGACAAACTGTTGATCAATAAAAACATTGAATTCGACCAAATAGCCGCTTTGTCCTCTGCCCAGGACCATATCATTTAAGGCGGGGCCTTCGGTGATCAGTTTATGTTGATCATATAAGCGTATTCTTAAAAAATCTCTTTTTTCTTCAATGAAGTGACCTGTTAGAACCTTTTGGATTTCAGGCAGCATGTTCTGCGGTGGAATGTCAGTTAAAAAGCCTAGATGACCACGATTAATTCCAATAATTGGAATATCATGTTCAGATGCCATTTTAGCGGCACTTAAGAGGCTGCCGTCGCCGCCGATGACAATCAATAAGTCAGCGTTTTTTTTGAAATCTGACTGCTTAATCATGGCGTGGTCAAATTGAAAGCGTTGGCTCGTCGATTCCTCAATGAACACAGGGAAATTAAGCTCATCAAAGTGTTTGATGAGCTTTTTGATACAAGATGCAACCATGCGATTAGTATGATGGTGTCTAGCAAATATAATCGCACGCTTGAATAGAGTCACGTTTAATTGTCTCCTTCCGCATTCAGCTGTCTTGAAGCACGTTTTCTATCAGTTTCTAATAAAAGTTTTTTGCGAATGCGGATTGATAAAGGTGTAACTTCGGCTAATTCATCATCAGCAATAAATTCTAAGGCCTGTTCAAGGGTGAATTTAATTGCTGGTGTTAAGACGATGTTTTCATCAGTACCAGAAGCACGCATATTGGTCAATTGCTTTTCTTTAGTGACATTGACAACTAAATCATTGTCCCGTGAGTGGATACCCACAATCATGCCCTCATAGCAAGGTGTTTGGGGTTCAATAGTGAGTCTACCGCGTTCTTGCAAATTAAACAGGGCAAAACCTCTGGCATTACCGACACAGTTAGCAATTAAGACGCCATTTTTACGATTCGCTAAACGACCTGGAATGGCAGGGCCATAATGTGCAAAGCTATGGTACATGAGGCCAGCACCAGAGGTGATGGTTAAGAATTCAGTATGAAAACCAATCAAGCCGCGAGTAGGTATCATGTAATCGAGACGGACGCGTCCTTTTCCATCAGGGATCATGTCTTTCAGTTCACCTTTACGTTCGCCTAAGCGCTCCATCACCGCTCCTTGATTGTTTTCAGGGATATCGACGGTGAGTTGTTCATAAGGTTCTAATTTTTGACCATTTTCTTCCTTACAAATAACCTCAGGTTTTGAAATTGCCAACTCATACCCTTCACGGCGCATATTTTCAATTAAGATGCTTAAGTGAAGTTCGCCTCGTCCTGCAACTCGGAACTTGTCTGGGTCTTCAGTTGGGGTCACTTTTAAGGCCACATTACGCAATAATTCAGTTTCCAGGCGTTCTTTTATTTTACGACTGGTCACGAACTTGCCTTCTTTGCCGGCAAAGGGTGAATCGTTGACTTGGAAGGTCATGAAAATGGTGGGTTCATCGACTTGCAAACTCGGTAAAGCTTCAACATGCTCAGGATCACAAAGGGTATCAGAAATTTTTAAATCATTGATGCCAGTGATGGCGATAATATCACCTGCTTGTGCTTCAGGAATTTCTTGGCGCTCAAGGCCATGGAACCCTAAGACTTGGAGCACGCGTCCACTTCGAACTTCACCTGCTGCGTTGATCAGCTTGATATTAGATTTTGCAGTGATTCTGCCACGAGTGACACGACCAATCCCAATAGTACCAACATAGGATGAATAATCGAGTGATGAAATTTGCATTTGCAGTGGGCCATTGGCATCAACTTTTGGCGCCGGCACTTTGTCGATAATGGTATCTAATAATGGTCCCATATCAATGCTATCATCTTCTAATTGATGTTTGGCATAGCCTGATAAAGCTGATGCATAGATGACAGGAAAATCCAGTTGTTCATCGGTTGCACCAAGGTTATCAAATAAATCGAACACTTGTTCAACCACCCAATCTGGGCGGGCGCCGGGCCGGTCAATTTTATTAACCACAACAATTGGATTTAAGCCTTGGGCAAATGCTTTTTGTGTCACAAAGCGGGTTTGAGGCATGGGGCCATCAACCGCATCAACGACTAATAACACACTATCGACCATGGATAAAATGCGTTCAACTTCGCCGCCAAAGTCAGCATGTCCTGGGGTGTCGACCACATTAATTTGTACATCTTTCCAGTGCATGCAGGTGTTCTTCGCTAAAATGGTAATCCCACGTTCTTTTTCAAGATCATTGGAGTCCATGATGCGCTCTACCTGGGTCGCTCTAGGGTTTAGCGTTCCAGTAAATTGGAGTAATTTGTCAACCAAAGTGGTTTTACCGTGGTCGACGTGGGCAATGATGGCAATATTTCGTATATTTTTCATAATAGTAGGTACTTAAAATTGAATATGAGATAATTCTCAAAAAGTGATTGAACAAAACCCCATTATTATATCCTAATTTTAGACAATAACCCAGCGTTAAGCAAAAAAGCCGTGATGAAAGCTAATTTTTTCTAGAAAAATAGGCTATAGTTTTTGGTATTTGTTTTTGACAAGGATGATGGAATGGATGAGTTTTGGGTGCCAAATCAAATGCAAGCAACGGTAATGGATGAGTATTTAAGCTTTTTACAGCAAACTCAAGACCTTGAATTTGAAGACTATATGGCCTTGCATCGTTGGTCTTGTGAAGAAAAGGAAATGTTTTGGCAATCCTTGATTGATTTTTTTGCGGTTAAAGTGGATTTGAATCAAGCGCCTCCTTACACACCGGGGGCATCAATATGGCAAGGACAATGGTTTATAGGGGCTAAATTAAACTATGCTGAAAATCTATTACAAGCTAATCCAAGCAGCATGGCAATTATTAGTTATGATGAGCAGGGTGTAAAAGAGCGCTTAAGTTTTGCTGAACTGAGCTCTCACGTGGCAAGTCTTGCTCATTTTATGCGTCAGCATGGCGTTGCGGCAGGTGACCGTGTTGCGGCAATCTTACCGAATCATGCGGCAAGCATTGTCGCAATGCTTGCGTGTTCAAGTATTGGCGCAATATGGGCAAGCTGCTCGCCTGATTTTGGTGAAATGGCAATTGTTGAGCGTTTTAGTCAAATTGAGCCAAAGCTGCTGTTTGCGGTGCATATCCATCACTATCAAGGTAAGCAGTTTTTTCATGATGAAAAAATTCAAAATATTCTTCAAAAAATACCTAGCATCCACTGTGTTGTTTGGATGGATACGGTTGATAATTTTAGCGATACCTATTCTTATCAAACAATTATTCAAGTAAAAGCTGAGCCGCAGTATACCCGCTTTGACTTTAACCACCCTTTATGTATTTTATTTTCATCGGGCACAACAGGTCAGCCTAAATGTATTGTTCACCGCAGCGGCGGGGTGTTGTTGCAGCACTTAAAAGAACTCGGGCTGCACAGTAATTTGGCTGCATCTGATCGTTTGTTGTTTTATACCACCTGTGGCTGGATGATGTGGAATTGGATGGTGTCAGCTCTAGCGCTAGGTGTTTGTTTGGTGCTTTATGAAGGCAGTCCGATGTATCCTCAACCCAATGCGATGCTTGATATTGTTGCTCTTGAAAAAGTCAATGTTTGGGGGGCAAGTGCCGCGTTGTTTGCGGCCATGGAAAAGCAAGGCGTAACAGCTAAAGCTGAAAATTTTTCGAGTTTAAGAACCATTTTAAGCACCGGTTCTCCTTTGTTAAAGAACCAGTATGATTGTCTTGCCCATTTGCTTGGGCGCCCAATCCAGATAAGTTCGATTTCTGGCGGTAGTGACATT
>RGPR01000072.1 GCA_010030245.1 Gammaproteobacteria bacterium | reverse complement strand
AAGCGTCCGATGTTGCAAACAGATGATTTGGAGGCAAGATTAGAGTTTTTACGTGATGAGCGTGAGCCTTTATATGAGGAATTATCAGATGTTGCTTTCGAAACAGATAAATTAACAGTTAAAGCGGTTGCAAATAATATTATTAAATACTTGTATGGCGAAGCATAAAATATTGCTTTTTTTTATTGGCGCTATTAGTGGTTTGCTGCTAATAGCGTTTTTTATTGAGAAATTTGAAGCGAAAGAACCAAGTTACTATCGTATTAAGAAGGCCATTTTACTCAGTTATATTCCGCCGTTAGAATATCTAGGTGAAAAAGAATATTTAACGCAAGTATCGTTACTGCAACCAAAAATTTTTGACGAGACCGACTATATGGATAGCTATCGCGATCTTGAAAGCTTTAGCCCCATTATTGATACAGTGATTTATATTCCTAATCGATATCGATTTAAACTCAGAACAAAGGATTGAAGCTGACTGGTATAAACCAGCTTTTTCTGCTAGTCTTTTGATGAGTGATGATATTTTGTTAAGGAGAACACAATGTATAAAAAAGTGTTATTTGCAACTGATTTTGATGATGTTGGTATCCATGCAGCGCATCGTGCCCGTGAAATAGCTAAAGAAAATAATGCGCAATTGTTTTTAGTGCATGTGGTTGAGCCTATACCAGCTTATGCATACCCAGGTTTTGCTGGCTTTGCTGAAGTTGAAATGTCTATTCGAGAGCAAGCGGAAAAAGAGCTAAATCAACTTGCAGAGCAATTAGGGGTTGATGCAAAGCACCAAATATTGGCTTTTGGGTCAATTAAACATGAGGTATTAAGAGTTGCTAAAGAATATCATATTGATTTAATTGTGTCAGGTAGTCATGGTAAACATGGTTTGGCAGTGTTATTAGGCTCTACAGCCGAAGCAATCTTACATTCAGCCACTTGTGATATGTTGATTGTCAGACCGCCTAAAAACGATTAAAATTAAAGCTATCAGCTAAGGTGCGCATGATGCACCTTTTTTTTGTGGATAAATATTTTTTGTTTTATGACTTTATTTAAACTCAACCCAGATGCTGCTGATTTATCAGCGGGCAGCTTATTAAGCATTGGTAATTTTGATGGGGTCCATCGAGGTCATCAATCCCTATGTGAAAAACTCAATCAATTAAAGTTCAAGACTAAGTTGCCTACAGTGATTATGGTGTTTGAACCTCAAGCCAAAGAGTTTTTTGCAAATCCCAAAAAACATGAACGCATTTTAAGTTTAAGAGAGAAAATATATTGTCTAAAACAGTTAAAAATTGACTATGTATACTGTTTGGATTTTAATCATAATATCGCTAAAATGTCCGCCGATGACTTTTTGTATAATATGATAATTAACACACTTAAAGCCACTCATTTGGTACTTGGACAGGATTTTCATTTTGGACATCAAAGACAAGGTAATCCAACATACCTCAATGAAGCGGTGATAAAGCACGCTTGTAAAATTGATTGGGTGGCTGATACCTCGCTAAATGAACATCGTATTTCATCAACAGCTATTCGGCAACATCTGCGCGCAGCTGATTTAGAGAACGCAGGTTTATTGATGGGAAGACCTTATTTCGTGATTGGGCGGGTTAACTATGGACGCCAACTGGCAAGGGAATGGGGTGTTCCTACTGCGAATATCCCAGTATTTCATCAAAAACAACTCTTAAGAGGGGTTTTTTGTGTTAGAATTTATCATTTCACCAGTGGTAAAAGTTATAATGGTGTTGCAAATCTAGGGGTAAAACCTAGCGTGCATGGTCAAGAATTTTTATTAGAAGTCCACCTTTTTAATTTCAATGCATCTTTGTATAGCGAAAGCTTGCAAGTTTTTTTTCTGCATAAATTAAGAGATGAACAAAAATTTGAGAATTTATCAGCTTTAAAACATCAAATCCTAGAGGATGTAGAGGCTGCAAAAATGTATTTTGAAAACAAAGTTTAACCTTAATGTTGGAATAAATTATGTCTGATTATAAAGCAACACTCAATTTGCCGCATACTGATTTTGCGATGCGTGCTGGATTGCCTGTACGTGAACCAGAAACCTTGAAAAAATGGCAACAAGATGCCTTGTATGCACAAATTAGACAAAAAAGCCAAGGAAAAGAGACCTTTGTGTTGCATGATGGACCGCCATACGCCAATGGACATCTACATTGCGGGCATGCCTTAAATAAAATTTTAAAAGACATGATTGTTAAATCGAAGTCGATGAGTAATTTTGATGCACATTTTGTCCCGGGATGGGATTGTCATGGTCTGCCGATTGAATTGAATGTGGAAAAAAAAATTGGTCGCGCCGGTGATAAAGTTTCGGCAACTGAGTTTCGTCAAACCTGCGCCAAATATGCAAAAGAACAAATGGCTATCCAATCTGAAGAATTTCAGCGCTTAGGTGTTTTTGGTGATTGGCAAAAACCTTATGCCACCATGGATTATGCTTATGAGGCCTCCGTGGTGAGAGCGCTCGGGCGAGTGTTGAGCCAGGGACATTTGCAGCAAGGTTTTAAACCTGTTCATTGGTGTGTAGCCTGTGGTTCTGCTTTGGCTGAAGCTGAAGTAGAGTATGAGGACAAAACTTCTCCAGCAATTGATGTTGCATTTAAATGCCTTGATAGCACTTTTTTAAAAGTGTATGGATTTGATAGCGCCAATATTCGCGAGGTGATTATTCCCATCTGGACAACAACACCATGGACTCTTCCTGCTAATGAAGCCGTGGCGCTTCATCCAGAACATCAGTATGTCTTGATTCAATCAAAAGATATTTGCTATGTTGTTGCCAAAGAACTGGCCGAATCTTTTATTGCTCGAGCAGGTATTGAAGATCATCAAGTCATGTTGACTCTTCCGGGCAAAGTATTTGAAGGGCAACTTCTAGCCCACCCATTTTGGGATAAATCTGTACCAGTGATTCTTGGCGAACATGTTACTTTAGATACAGGTACTGGCGCTGTTCATACGGCACCATCACATGGTTCAGAAGATTATGTCGTCGCGAGTCAATATGGGTTGCCTGTTGAAAATCTATTAAAAAGTAATGCCTGTTTCCATGATCACCTCGAACATGTTGGTGGTGTTAATGTGTGGAAGGCCAATCCAATCGTCATTGATTTGCTAAAATCTAAAGGTCATTTAATCTGTGAAAATAGCTTAGAACATAGTTATCCGCATTGCTGGCGGCATAAATTGCCGTTGATTTTTATGGCAACACCTCAGTGGTTTATCATGATGGATGCCAATGGTTTAAGACAACAATTGCTAAAAGCTGTCGATACAGTGAATTGGTTGCCTGATTGGGGTAAAAACCGCATGCGCCTGATGATTGAAAATCGCCCTGATTGGTGCTTGTCAAGACAGAGATCGTGGGGAACACCCATGACCTTATTTATTCATAAGGATACGAAAGCATTACATCCTAGAAGTATTGAATTATTTGAGTGGGTTGCTAAACGGATTGAAAAACAAGGACTTGAAGCTTGGTTTGCTTTAGATATTACTGAAGCATTAGGTGATGAAGCTCATGAATATGAAAAAGTAACGGATACTTTAGATGTTTGGTTCGATTCAGGTGTTTCTCATTTCGCAGTACTAGAGCAGGCCCATTATGGTCTTTCTTTTCCTGCTGATGTCTATTTGGAGGGATCTGATCAATATCGTGGTTGGTTTAACTCATCTTTAACCACAGCTGTTGCCATGGGATTAGATGCTCCTTATAAAAATGTCTTAATTCATGGATTCACCGTTGATGGTGAAGGAAAAAAACTGTCTAAGTCTAAAGGTAACTATGTTGAACTGGATGCCTTAATTGCCCAAAATGGTGCTGATATTTTAAGATTATGGGTTTCATCAACAGATTATCGTTATGAGGTCAGTATTTCACCTGAAATTCTTCAACGAACTGGTGATAGTTATCGGCGTATTCGTAATACAGCTCGTTTCTTACTCTCTAATTTGTTTGATTATGAGCATGCGAGCAACGCGGTCACAAGCACTGACATGCTTGCACTAGATAGCTATATCATCAATAAAGCACAAGCTTATCAAGATGAGATTATAAAAGCTTATGATGACTATCAATTTCATTTGGTTTATCAAAAAATCAATCATTTTTGTGCAATTGATTTAGGTGGATTTTACCTCGATATTATTAAAGATAGACAGTATACCTTACCTAAAAATAGTCTAGCACGTCGCTCTTGTCAGACGGCGATGTATCATATCTTGCAAGCACTAACACGCTGGTTGGCACCTATTTTATCATTTACGGCAGACGAAATTTGGCAACATATTCCTGGCCAACATGAAGCTTCGGTATTTTTAGCATCATGGTATGAATCATGGCCAAATCTTGAGAAACTTGATGTGGCATTATTCGATAACTTACAACTTCTGCGTGATGATGTTAATAAAGCTCTCGAGCTTCAGCGTCAGCATGGCAAAATTGGTTCAGCACTTGAAGCGAATGTTGTGCTTTATGTTGAATCTGATGTCAAATCTTGGCTTTCCCCAATCGCGCATGAACTAAAATTTTTCTTCATCAGCTCAGCTTGTGAATTAAGGGATATGGCGCTACTTCAAGACAAAACATTAACCCGCGCAGCTGAACATTTTAATGTTCAAATTGAAGTATTAGGGCTGGATGCACAAAAATGTGAACGTTGTTGGCATCGTCACGACAGTGTTGGTCAATCAAGTCTGCACCCAGGTCTTTGTCTACGTTGCGAAGATAATATTTCTGGTCATGATGAACGCAGGACTTTTGTATGATAAAACAAAGGGCTTTTGCTTTCTTACTGGCATTAGTGGTGATTCTAATCGATCAAGCTACAAAGTATTGGGTATTGCAAGTCATGAGTTTAGTAGATGTTCAAACCATTTTACCAGTACTTGATTTAAGATTGGCGATGAACCATGGCGTTGCATTTAGTCTTTTTACGCAGCATGGCATGCAATCACCATGGGTATTAATCGGTTTTACCAGTGTACTTAGTGCCATTATCGCATTGATGATTTTTAAATCTAAACCAAGTGAGAAGTTCGAACGCTACTGCTATAGTCTAATTTTAGGTGGCGCTTTAGGTAACCTCATCGATAGATGTCGCTTTGGTGCAGTGATTGATTTCATCGATTGCCATCTTGGAAGTCACCATTGGCCTGTATTTAATTTGGCAGATAGTTTTATTTGTTTAGGTGCATTTTTACTTATTATCTATAGTTTTAATGAAGGGCGGCATTCATGAAATTGATGAAAGGGTTTGTTGGCATGTTGTGGATGTTAGCAGGATGTTGTTTTGCGCTTGATCATGTGGTCGATGCAAACATCTATAACAAAACATTTGAGATAAAGAGCAAAGATGAACGGCAGCTCGATCAGCTCATGCTTTTTTTTCCTAAGGGTGCTGATTTGCATCGTCATGCCTCAGGATCTGTACGGACAGAAACTATTATTGAATTGGGTTTATCAGGAAGTTACTGTATTGAAGCACAGAGCCATCAAGTAAGCCTGTTGACATCACATGGCTGTGCGCATGGATCCATACCTTATAAGACCTATTTAAAAAATCCAAATCATCAACGTGAGCTTTTAGAAGCTTGGTCAATGGAAGGATTTAAAGCTTCCAAAACAGAAGATGGTAAAACACATTTTTTCAATACATTTGATAAGTTTGAAGTTATTTTGATGAATGAATGGCCAAAAGGTATGGCTGATATCGCTTATCAAGCGTATCAAGATCATATTCAGTATCTTGAATTAATGTTGCAAGCAGTGGGTAATAAACCCCAGGCCAAAGATGTTGGTAATACCGAAAATATTGAAAAAGTATTAAACAACAAACGTGTTCAAGACTATATTCAATACAATATTGCATTTTTCAGTCAATTAAATGCAAAAACAGAGCTTTATACGCCGCCTGAAGCCAAATCAGTTAAGCTCTCCTGGATTCTTGAAATTAGACGTAATCATCCATTTCAACAAGTTGCTCTTGATGCCATTGAGGCCTTTGCAATTGCCAATCAAGTCCCTGATATTGTTGCAATTAACATGGTTGAAGCGGAATATGGCAAATATGCAGATAAAGATTATCTAAAACAAATGGAGTTTATAGCACGTTTGCACGATCAATTTCCAAATGTAACCATTGTTATTCATGCTGGAGAAATGCCAAAATATGCCCTTAAACATGCGAAAGTACCCCATATTTTAACGGCATTAAATTTATTACATCCTAAACGTATTGGCCATGCAGCAACGATTCGATGGGAGCCTGATCATGTTAAGACCACGAAGCTATTAAAACAGCAAGATGTTGCTGTTGAAATTAATTTAAGTAGTAATGATGAAATCTTAGGGATTAAGGGCAATGATCATCCCTTGACTTATTTGATGAAGCATCATGTGCCGATAGTGTTGAGTTCAGATGATCCGGGTGTGTCACGTATTACCTTAAGTCATGAATATGTAAGAGCAGTGAAAGAGCAGCATTTAAGCTTATCTGATTTAATTCAAGTTTCTCGTAATAGTTTAACTTATAGTTTATTGCCAGGGCAGTCTATTTGGCTAGATGCACATCATGACAAACCAGTGCCTGTGTGTGAGCATTTGAATTCAAAGTCTTGTGAAGATTTTATTTTAGAACATCCCAAAGCACTCGAACAGTGGCGCTTAGAACGAAGAATGTCTCATTTTTTGAAAAAATACTTAGGTTAAGGCTGAATCATTTCATCTTAAAGTCAAAATGTATTTAAAAATCAAAATCCTGAATGTTGTCTATAATTTAAATATAGACACACCATGGACATATACATGGAGATCACCTTAACAGAACCTAGAGACCCTAAGTATATCTATATCAATCCAGTGAATAATATGATTGAGCTTCTGGTGCCAGTGGTTGGGGGGCAATCGATTAGCACTGATAATACCTGTAAAACAACAGTCGCCTCAGACGTTTTTTTTAAGGGTGAGGCACTTGATGAATTAAATATCTATAAATCAGCGTTGGCATTTGACTTGAAATTATTGGCTGATGACGATGTGGCTCTGAGTGACATCAAAAAACATCGATTAGCCCAAATAAATGCTTATATTGCAGCTGTTTCTGTCATGCGAGAAAGCTATAGCACGCTAATTGCGACGCAAAGACAAGTTCTTTCCAATCTATACAGCATACAATTAAGACCTCATGAACAAGATCATTATTCATCTGTTATCAACCCTGTGTTTAGTATTGATCGGCGCAATGATGCAACAGGTACGCCCTTATCAGAGCTATATAAAGCCTTATATGAAGTACTCCCTCATATTGAAGCGCCCTTTACACCACAAAAAAGACTTGAAGATGGGGTCATGGATAAATTGAAGTCACAACCTATCACATTTGAAATCATACAACAGGTTTTAACAACAGAATTTCAAGACTTATTTGGTTTAAACGTTGATTTTACCCAAGATAGTAAAGGAATTCTGGTAGACCAAGCATATATCGATTCGGTCATGGGATTCACAGCTGAACACCCCGGGAGTGCAGAAGAATATATAGAAGCGCTTTTAAACGTATGCGCAGTTGATATCTGGTATAGCATACCAACATCAGCATTTTATAGTATACATGGTGATAAAACAGAACAATTATCTATTTTAACGCAATTTTGTCTCGCACATGTCAATATTCATTGTGTTGAGAATGGCATCAGTTTTCAAAATTTTGGAGCTATACTGGATAAGTCTGAAATATTAAGTAAAAATGTCGCAAGTATTGTTGTTGATTCTCTAAAAGAAGGGGAGACAGTCGAAGATAACTTATGTGGTTTTTTTAATAAACACGCCGCTGAGTTTGGATTGAGTCGACCTTTATCCACTGAAGATATAGATGCGATTAAACAACGTTTTGCAGCAAATTATCTAACAGTTAAAGACTCACCGCACATGGATGATTTCATGATTTTAAATACTGCAACAGATACAGGTCAGTATGTTACGCACCAAGGCTCAATTTGTACTTATTTTTTTGAGCTTGTAAAGGGAAGCACCCTGGATGATCCATTTTTTGAAGCCATGCGCGCCGATTTTGAAAAGCCACAAACTTGCTTCATTCCTCATCAAAATCTACATATTCAAGCAAGTATTGATCTAGATATTAAAACCTTGCTCTCAAGAGTCACTGATGACGAACAAATGAAACGATTAGATTTGGATCCAGGTAGCTGGGAACAATTACTTGCATCAGCTGATTTTCAGATAAGACAATTTTTGCTTAATATTGCACATGGCAAGCAGCAAGAGGCTGAATTGCAGCTTATAGAAAACCCTTGCTTATTGTTAGCATCTGGGCACTTCACAGATTATTCAGGTAGAACTTTTACTTGCACAGCTTACGAATATGCTTACTGGGCTAAAGATACCCATATGTGTCGAATGCTTGAAGCCCACATGAATGAAGAAACAAAAGCTGCCATGTTGAATTACATACAAGCAATTGATCAAGATGGTTTGAACTATCAGCAATGGGGAGAGGCTGGCTTAGAGTTTAAGAAATCAACACATTTCGACATGAAGCCGCTGATTCAAGCCTTGGAGGACTATGTTGATGGATATAAGCGTCGGAAACTGATGGGGGATTTTAAGACCCTTGAACCTGAGTGGCTACGAGTTGGTATAGCGCAACGAGAGCTTCCGGTTCATGTGATTAATGAATACTGTCGAGTTGACAAATCTTTTGTTCCTTTACCAGAATTTAACGACATGAGCCTTCCTCGAATTGTAAGCTACGATAGCTTCGGCGAGAATGCGTCATTGTTTCCTTTAGTCACTTCTGGTTCGAACATACTTGGTGTTCATTTTTCATTGTTACGTGGTGGCAATATCGATAAGGCTGTTTCTGCCAGAGGCGAGGGTAATGAGGCATGCGCATTATTGGATTTGGCAGCTTTGATTAAGCTAGATCAAGTGAGAACAGAAGAACTTGAGATTTCATTGGCTAATTTGTCTAAACATGGAAGTGCTCTGAAACCTTGACATCCACCGTCCTGAAGAGCGAGGGTTCCTCTGCTTATTGCTGCTGATTTCCAATGCCCACAGTTTAGCCGCTGGATTTTAGGTCTACTAATAGAATCACGTCACTTTTTGTGACTTTAAAGGAAAATCTTCTTGTTCGGTGTCTTTAAGCACCTTTTCGAAATATCCTAAATCTTTTGTATCGTCGAGACATAATCTACCCTATGGACCGTTATCAAATTCTAAACGGTAACGATCATCACCTTGTGAAGTTAAAGGAAAATCTTTGTGTTCGGTGTCTTTAAGCACC
>RGPR01000071.1 GCA_010030245.1 Gammaproteobacteria bacterium | reverse complement strand
AAGTTGTCAGCAGCAAGAACCACTTCCGTCATGTTTAACATGATAAGGGGAATCCTCGTCTCTTCAGGGCGGGGAGGACGTCAACCGTACTTACATCAGCAGCAATAATGATGAAAAGACGCTCCTTGAACAGGCAAATGAAGGCTGCACAATATCTATCGTTAGTTATGGTTTAGGTTGGCGTTCATTTGTGCTTATTGCCGAGCGCAAGTATAGAACTTTTCAGTTCATTCTAGTATCGGCTTTTATCGACAAAATCTCACGCTTTTTTTAAATGTTTAAGCTTAGCAAAACATTCGGCATATTCTTCATCTACCTTAGAATCAATGACAATACCTCCTCCTGCCTGTATTAAAACCTCATCTTGATGCGCAACTGCTGTTCGAATCAGAATATTACTATCAAAACGACCATGGCTTGATAAGTAAAAAAAATGACCACAATAAGGGCCGCGTTGATGTAATTCCAGTTCTGTGATCAATTTCATTGCCTCATGTTTTGGGGCACCTGTGATTGACCCCCCCGGCATACAGGCTTTTGCAAAAAGAAAGGGATGAATATCTTCAGCTAGTTCACAACTGACCTCACTTATCAGGTGAAATACATTGGGGAAAGCCTTACATTCACAAAATTGGGGCACCTTGACACTGCCAGCTTTGGCGAGTTTGCCAAAATCATTGCGCAGCAAATCCACTATCATCGTATTCTCTGCCCTATTTTTTTCTGAATGGATTAGCCATGCTTTCAATACCTCATCCTCTTGTGAATCACGCCCCCTGCCAATGGTACCTTTTATTGGAAAAGTACGGGCTTGTTTGCCATCAATACGAATAAAACATTCTGGTGATAAACTCATCAGTGCATAGTTTTGCCCTTTGAAGAAAGCTGCATAAGGGATATTGGCCTGTTGTTTATGCCAATACCAAGCAAATGGATCTCCTTTAAAGGGACTCATCAATCCTTGGGTAAAATTAAGCTGATAGACGCGACCTTCTCGAATATAATCTTGTATCGCATAAATGGACTGTTGATATGTATCAAAAGACATCAATGGTTCAAATGCCATTTGAAATGTCGATGCCTCTATCGTTAGCGTTGACTTTGACCATGCCTGCATGATGCTATCTTCCCATGCACCATCATGTTGGTGAATACAATAAATCTGTTTGCGAAGATGATCAATGACCACTGCACCAGGATAATAAGCAATATCGAATTCTGGCATATTCGGGAATATTTTTTGATCATGAGCCGCTAAATGATGCCAGCTTAACGTTTTTTCATAAGATATCCATCCCAGTACCCCGCCGACAAAAGGCTGCTCGGTATGTGTTAAGGTATATGGATATTGCATCACAAATTCATCTATCGACATCGAAGATTCATCGTGTAAATATGCTGAAGGTAGGGCTGTTGCAACATCATAACGCCCACCATCAGCTTTAAAACATGTGAAATATGGCAGTTGGCTTAAGCCCCGTAAGCCTTTGATATAATCCGTATAACGAAGTTCTATTTGTATAAAGTTAACATTTTTCATCGACACATAAATTCTTCAAATATTCCCCGTAAGGCGTATAACGAACTTTATACGCTAATGCTTCTAGTTGCTGACTTGAAATCCAGTTGTTTAAATAAGCGATCTCTTCAATACAACCCACTTGTAAATTGCTTGTGTGAATATATTCTGAAATTTTATCAATGGCAAGGTGCATCGCATCATGGGTACCGACATCAAACCACTGCTCATCACTTTCATCCAAAATATGGGCTGTCAATTGTTGTTCTTGAAGGTATAAGCGATTTAAATCAGTGATTTCTAATTCTTGGCGAGCTGATGGCTTTAAACTTTGAGCCAGTGAGACCGCTCTTTCATCATAAAAATAAAGGCCGGTTACGGCTAAATTACTTGGTGGATGCTCTGGTTTTTCGAAGATGTCGAGCACTTGTCCAGCAGCATCTAGAGACAAAACCCCATAACGGCTAGGATCATCGACAGGAATGGCAAACACATGTGCCCCGCTCATTAGATTCGCTTGAATTTGATGAAGTCGGTTCTTCCAACTATGGCCCATAAAAATATTATCCCCCAGCATGAGCGCACAGGCTTGATGTTGGATAAAATCTTCAGCAACATTAAACACATCGGCAATTCCTTTGGGTTCAAACTGAATGCGATAGGATAGATGAATGCCTAATTCATGCCCATCCGCTAAAAGCTCTTGAAAAAGCGGCAGATCATGTTCATTGGTCACTATACAAATCTCTTGAATACCAGCTTGCATCAACATGGCCAAAGAATAATAAATCATTGGTTTATCGAATATGGGTAAAAGTGGTTTACCTACGGCTATTGTTGCAGGATATAAACGAGTGCCTCGACCAGCAGCCAAAATGACCCCTTTTTTAATCATATACAACTCCTTATCAGCAATTAGCCATCGGTTGATGTTTTTTAGCGGATTCAACCCCTGGTTGATTAAAAGGATTGATATTCCAAATTAAAGCCTGGCTTAATACTTTATTTTCATAAAGTGATATCAGCGCTCCCAGACTCTCTGGAGAAAATGTTTTTAGGCTAAGATGATTGCAAGCCACTTGGGGTTTAATCACCTCGGCACTAATTTCGGTATTTTCAACCCCTGTTTGCAAAATGTACTGTCGACTCTGACATAGCCTATTGATCAGACTATCATTGTTTTCAGCCAAACTCAAAAAATCAATGGCAACCTGACGTTGGCCCTGCGCTAAAAGTTGATAATAGCTATGATGTGCTTGATTGCCAAGTCCTCCCCATAAAATAGGCCCTGTGGCATAGTTCAGTTGACAACCAACATTATCAATTGATTTCCCATTGCTTTCCATATCCATCTGTTGAATATAATCAATCAACAAACGTAAACGGCTATCGTAAATTAATAGCAGCTGTGTGGGTATATTTAAAAAATTAATATTCCAAATACCAATGAGGGCCATCATCAAGGGAATATTTTCAAATATATCCGTATTGAGGTAGTGCTTATCCATCTCATGAGCACCTTTGAGAAAAGCTAAAAATCCATCATGGCCAAGCATCATGCTACTGATCAAATTGACCGCACTACAACTAGAATAGCGCCCAATAACACCCTCTGGAAATGCGAGTACATGTTCAAAACCAAGTGATTTGGCGCGTTCAGGGAAAGCGGTAATCGCCAAAAAATGTTGTTGATAAAAACCTCCTAGCACTTGTTTCACATAAGCGAAATTATCAAGCGTTTCTTCAGTGAGAAAAGATTTTGAAGACACTAAAAATAAGGTGGTATCAAGAGGCAATTGGGATAATAATTGTGCTCTAGCGACAGGATCAGCATCAGATAAAAAATGAAAGCGTAAATGGGTGTTTTTGAATTGAGCTAAGGCTTGAACACAAAAACGAGGCCCCAAATCAGAGCCCCCAATGCCGATATTAACCACATCTGTCATGGGCTTACCTTGTAGACCCATCCATTGATTGGATCGTATTTTTTCACTCAAGGTTTGCATGTTGGCACGTGATGACAAGATATCATGTCGCTGATGCTGCAAAAGTTCAGTTTCATAGGCGCGTAACAACATAAAATACGGAAAATCATGGGCATACTGTAAGCGCATAAAAGCATTGAGTTTATCAAACAATTGTCGTTCTTGAGCTAATTCTTTCAATACGTTTAAAATATCTATATTAAGAGACAAATGATGAATTGACAAATCAATGTATTGACTTGCTAAGCATGATTGAAAAGGTTTGTCATGACTTCGCTTCGTACGTAAACCCTCCAATTTTTGCCAGGTTCCCGATAAAAAATTGTTCGTTTTCAAACGCATCATCCTAATCAAAGATCTCCCTATATTCTTAAACTATCATGAACCAAGCATAATTTCCTTGAATTTATCAATATTTTTTTTACAATACGCCTTTGAATATCTCCATAAGAATCATCATGCATCATCTATCTCATTCATTTTGTGACATCATCGGCGTTGATGAGGCAGGACGCGGCCCCCTAGCAGGACCTGTTATAGCTGCCGCCGTTATCTTGAAACAAACGATTCCTGGTTTAACTGACTCTAAAAAACTTTCTGCAAAAAAACGACAAGCGCTCAGTATTGAGATTCAAAAGCATGCACTCGCTTTTGCGTTTGGTGTTGCAGAAGTTGCAGAAATTGATAGCTTAAATATTCACCATGCCACTTTATTGGCCATGAAAAGAGCCATTGAGGGCATAAATATTCCAGCAAAAATGGTGTTGATTGATGGGATATTTGCCCCACAAACTGACTATTTAACAGAGACGATGGTTCAAGGTGATCTCCATCATCCAAGTATTTCCGCGGCCTCCATATTAGCAAAAGTCGCACGTGATGAACTGATGCTTCATTACGATAAACTCTACCCCCACTATCAACTGGCTAAGCATAAGGGTTATGGCACAGCTGCTCATCTAGAAGCCTTAAATACCCATGGACCTAGCCCTATTCATCGAACAAGCTTTTCTCCAATCGCCAAATTATTACTTAAATAGCTCTCATTTAATTATCTTTTTGTTCAGCTAACCACCTTAAGCATAATGACGTTATCCTGTAAATATCTTAAATACCAGAAGGACTCACTTTTTCCCAGCCAGTTGATATGTCCCAAAAAACATCTAGATTTGCTTGCTCAGCATTACTCAAAGTTGCAATGAGATCATGCCATAAAATATGAAAACATTGACTCTTACAGAAGCATAAACGAATGAACTCAAACGAGCTGATTGTGCTGATAAAATAAAGCAGTGTATTTATTATCGGGCGGCAAAACCCCTCAAGAAATCACTGAAGTATTAATGCTTGATATAGAAACGAAAGGCAATTATCGAAAACGCTATGAAGGAACTGAAATTAAAGAGTTTTTGTTCATTTAAAAGCCCAGACTTATTTGACAGTTCTAGCCATCGTTTTGTATTATGTTGAACAAATTTTTAATGTTCGACATTCCATTAGCGGAATGAGGCATTTACCCCATTGTCTTAAATTTGTATATAAACAAGCAAAAACAATGCCTGGAAAGGCTAATGCTGAATTACAAATTACCTATTTGAAACAATTGGAAGAAATATTGAAAACTAAAGGCAAGCATGATGCTCACTATTATCTGGATGGCGTCCATCCCCAGCACAACACACACTTAGCCTATGGTTGGATTAAAAAAGCGCATAATAAATTCGTCCTATCAAATACGAGGCGACAACGAATTAATATTAATGCGGCGTTAAACGCAGATTCATCAGAAGTCATTATTCGTGCATACAGAGCAATTAACGAGTATTCAGATTTAAAATTATTTCAGACCTTAGATCAGAAGCATCTTAATGCCAAGACAATTTTCATTAGCTTGGATCTTGATTTAATTGAACGATTATGGAGGTTTATGCGTCAAACAATTCTGTACAACCAATATTACGAGAAATTTGCTGATTTCAAAGCTGAGGTGATGCAGTTTTTAAAAACATTTCGCAATACAGTGATAAATCAATCAAATTGATAGTTAAAGATTTCCAAATTCTCGGAGCGTGAAAACTAAAAACTGATTTGCGTTGGGTATACATTTTGTCACTTGAAATCAGCGGCGAATGAAAAAGAAACCGAATTAAACATGAAGCTTTACATTTTTTTCACCTTATAGCCCAAATCTTAAACTTCTTGAAAGGTTATGGAAAGTGATGAACGAAAAAGTTAGAAACAATAGATTTTTAAAGACGTAATTAACCGATTTTTGATGATATCTTTCCAGATATAGGGCATGAGTTAGATGTTTAAATTAATGACAAATTTGAGCGGCTAAAAACATAGCATTTTCAAGTTTATTTGGTATACACACAATAATGGAGTTCAGAATGAAACTAAAAGGAATGATATATTATACGGCTGTTTGTTGTACCTTATTCATATCATCGGGAACAATTGTATATGCAGGGACAATGGGGCCAGAACTGGTCGCTCCAGTTGACAGTGTATATATCGGTGTTTTTGGTGGCGGTGGCGGCGTTACTAGCGGGAATCTTAGCCAGGAAGGAACAGCATTTTACGGCGAGATTAAAGGAGGACCTTTAGCGGTCAATGCAATTGGTGAATCCAATAACAGTTCGGGATGGATTGTTGGTGGACATGTTGGATACCAGTGGCCAGCGCGATTGTTCAATCATTTCAGTTCAGATTGGACATTTGCTCCTGCAACTGAACTTGAAGGTTATTATCTCGGTGGTAGCACATTACATAGCGATGAACTGAATAATGACACAACAAGGCTTACAGAGCATGATTTTTACGTCACTTATCCCCTGCAGACGGGTGTTTTTCTCGTGAATGCAATATTAAATGCAAACCATACAATTTTTGGTAAGTTGCACCCCTATGTAGGTATAGGTGCAGGCCCTGCTGTCATCTCTATAGTAGGTGCTAATTCTACACAAACAACACCTGCCGAGCCTGGGATTAATCACTACAACTCTGGAGTAAATGACACCAGCCTCGCGTTTGCAGCGCAACCAAAAATCGGTATCTCTTTTAATTTGAATCAATATATGAATATGTTTGTTGAATATCGATTTCTGTATCTTTCTAGCTCTGATTTTACTTTTGGTTCCACCGTTTATTCAACACACGTTGCTACAAGTAATTGGGACGTAAAAATAGGTTCTCAATATTACAATATGGGGACAATAGGTATTAAATATGATTTATAATCGATTGGTGTTAACAAATTAAATTGTTGTCGCTCACACTAGATTTTACCTGACAGAAATTTCTAAAAAACCGTGAGCTTCGGCAAGGCTATGTGACAATACTCCTGAGATTTTGTAAAGTTACTGAAAACTCACCAAAACTTTAAAAGTGATGTATTCTCTGCGTTTTCGAGACAACCATCAATAACAAAGCAGTTTAGATGTGTAAAGTGAAGGGTTATTAGCCGAGCTCAACTCAAAAGTTACTAAAAAAATGCGCTGTTGCTATTACCCACTGAAAATCCCCAAGAAAATCGAATTCAAATTCTTCGGTATTGATTTCATTGCTAGTTTTTTTGCTGCGAATAACAAACTCATCGCCTAAGCCCGCAATAAAAAAAACATTCCTCATCATCAAACTCTCTGTCTAAAATATGAGTGATTTTTGATACCAGATTATTGCTTTTGAATCGTTGATTAACCATTTACCTGACTCATACAATTTTAATGCATCTTCTTTTTCAGGAAAATCTTTAACCCACTTAAGTTTTTTTAAATATTCCGCTTTAAGAAATGAAGGCAATTTATTACTGTATAGAGGCAGGCGAGAATTTCAGCTTGTTGACGAACAGAAAGTTTGGGATAATCCGGTTCAATTCATTCTCTAAGATTAACCACGGAACATCTCACATTTTTTGGTTGCGGTTAATTAGCCACACTGGTCAGCGCCAGTGCCACAGCGAGAAGCGTAGATGTCATATCTGCATAGGTCGCAAGAAGCCCCACTAGAATAAATCCTTTTATTTAGTGGGGGAGTGTCACTAAACTAAAAGCCCATGCTTATACCATGCGCTTTTGTTGTTCTTACATAAAACTCTTGAAAGAATTTTTGCGCATGAGTGTCTAATTGATTTTTTAAGAGAGGTAAGCCCACCCTATGGCCATAAAACTTATATCGTTCAGGCACCTGCATTTTCCTAGCTTTTTTAATTTTATTCCTATCTTCAACTAATAATGCTTTCTGTTTTACCAGGTCCTCATTATCAGAAGAACGTTGAATTTGCCGATCTATGTTTTCTATTTGTGCACCAATTTCAGCTTTTTTATGGCATCGTTCTGCATGAAGTGCTGCATGTATAGATGCATAATGTGGAATATCGGTATCATCGTATTGTGTTGCTCTTTTGGCATTAGGTGATCTAACAACGATGTAATCTTTATAGGCTTCAGGAATGCTTTTAAAAGCACTGCCAGCATCAATTTCCCATTTAATTAAAGCAAGAGTGAATTTAAAAATTGGGTACAATAACCATCCCACGATGATGCCACCTGTACTGTCTTTATGTCCGTAAGAAAGACCTCTATCATTACGTTTTAAACGTATGTGCCCTACTAAAAAATTCGTAAGACTAGAGAATGAACGGCCATTAAATAGATTAATTGGCTGTCCTAGTTGATGAAAATGTTGTGTCACTAAAGAAGCGACCGCTGCGCCAAGAGAATGGCCTTTAAGGGTAATATTTTGAGGAGATACACCTTCATCCAATAATCGCTGTACTTGAGCGATACCATCTGTCACTAAATCATCTTTTGATTGAGCTCTACCGCTGCTCTGATTAACCCCACGAAAGTCAAAACCAATCACATTAATCTCAAGAGCTTTGGCATCTGCTATTATCTCGTCACAGATGTTATAATAACTCATGGTATTGCCAACAAAATTGATAATGTATTTTTTATATTCAGGAAGCATGTTGTTTTGTGCTTGGTGTTTAACTTCAAAGCTATTCAATATTACACCATCATGAGTCGTTATTTGGCCGAACTCACCACTGAGCTTATCCATTTCTTGTTGAGGAATGAAAGATTCTGCTACTCCTGTAAAAACCCTATCTTGAGCCGGAAGCACCACACTACCAGCCAATTTACCGAGTAATGCATTTGCGCCAAATTTGGTTAAATCCCACAATAAAATAGGAGGAAAAATAACCCGCATCGCGATAAACTTGAACCACACCCAATTGCTAAATTTAGGTTTTGGGGCTTGATACTTAAACATCAATCACTCCAATTAACCAATTAAAAATTATAAGATAAAGATGACTTAAGCGCTTTATCATCATTCTGCTTAGTTCATTTAAACCTATGATCGTAGATCATTTTCTTCAGTTATTTCAAATATAATGCTATATATTAAACACTAATTTCAAAAAAAAGTCAATTATACTGCGGAATCTAGACTGTTTTTTTGAAGAAGCATCTTTTTTATTTCCGAAAAACAACTGCAGCTATAGATGCCAAGCATTTTATTTGACCCGCTTTTTTCTAGAAAAAAATACACGCCCCATATTTTGCTTTTTTTAAGTATTTTTGATATTACTTAAAATGCAATTTTCATCAATTCTACAAGGAGTGTTTATGAGTTATGCAAAATTAAGTCCCAAAGCCTTAGGCCTTACCCTGGGTTTGCTCTGGGCTTTAATCGTATTAAGCTTTGGTATTCTTGCCCACTACCAACCAATTGGGGTTACTTTCGTTAACTCTCTTCAAACAATATATATAGGCTACTCAATCGGATGGAGCGGCATTGGTATCGGTACAGCTTTGGCCTTCATCCATTTATCATACGCGCCGTAAAACCACGTTCTTCAGGTCGTGGATATAAGGCGCCAAGGTTTAAAGAGGTGTTTGTTGCTGCTGAATATATTGTTTGAT